>CAYIXE010000050.1:0-6086 GCA_964367095.1 uncultured Gammaproteobacteria bacterium
GACTGTGGTGACGCCAGCTACTCCACTGCCAACTCCTGTTATATGACTGCTACAGGGGGTACCATAACGACATCAGGTAACTACAAAATCCATACATTTACCTCAGGCGGCACGTTTACTGTGGACTCCAATCCTGGAAATGTTGAAGCTTTAGTAGTTGCTGGCGGCGGAGGCGGAGGCGCAACCAATGGTTCTGCCGCTGTCGGTGGTGGTGGGGGAGGCGGAGGCGTTGTCTATAACTCAGCGTATGCAGCTAGTGGAAACATTACGGTTACGATTGGCGCTGGTGGTGCCCGTGGTCAATGCGGCAATCAAGGTGATGGCTGTACGTATGCAACTGGTACTAGTGGTAGTAATGGGAGTAGTTCTATCTTTGGCACGATTACGTCAGTTGGCGGCGGCGGAGGAGGCTTGGGGAATGGGGGGACTAGCGGTCTTTCCGGTGCCAATGGCGGAGGCGGTGGCACCTATCTTGGTAATGGTGGAACAGGAACTGATGGATATTCTGGAGGTCAGGGATCTGATTGTAATACTCCCTGCCGCGCCGGTGGTGGAGGTGGAGCTGGAGGTGCTGGAATAGCTGGAGTTACGAATGGGAACGGTGGCATCGGATACAACTCCTCAATTTCAGGGTCAAGTACCTATTATGGTGGTGGTGCCGCGGGAAACGCTTATTCTGTCTCATTTAGTCATGGCACTCCAGGATCGGGTGGAGGAGCAGTTGGATATGTATGTTCTGTCAATGAATCAACGGGTTGTACTAATGGCGCTAGTGGCACAGCCAATACGGGTGGTGGTGGAGCTGGTGCATCAGGAAGTGAACGGGGTTGGGGTGGGTTAGGTGGCTCCGGAATCGTAATCGTTAAATATCAGTTTCAATAAAAACCAGCTTGATTTCTTCGTCATCATTCGCTACCTCAAGCTGTAACTACGACAATATCCGCAATTGACACGATACGACAATTAGGCTAAAATTGTCCTAATTATGAAAACGTATTCCACTACCGATATTATCAAAGTCATGCAAAAGATAGGGCTCAATCTCTTCACGCTCAGTGATTTCGCCAAGTTATTCAATCTGGACAACCAACAAACGCTGTACAAAAAAATTGCTAGGCTCGAACAAAAACAAATCATCAAAAAACTTATCAAGGGCAGGTACCAATTTCTCCTTACCCAGACCAACAATTTCCGTATCGCCAATTTTTTATACTCTTCCTCTTACATTTCTCTGGAATCAGCTCTTTCTTTCCACAGTGTTATTAGTGGATTTTCCCACCAGCTCACCTCTATCACCACCAAGCCTACCAAAATTACCAACCCCTGGTGTTGACAGATAATTGAATTAAATCTTATTTTCTCAGAATCGGATACCCTTTCGCTTCCCAGTCAATCATTACCAACCCCTGGTGTTGACAGATAATTGAATTAAATCTTATTTTCTCAGAATCGGATACCCTTTCGCTTCCCAGTCAATCATGCCACCTGTGTGGCTATAGACATTGGTATAGCCTAGTTTCGTTAATGTTTGCGCTGATTCCTCACTCATTCTACCACTTCGACAATAAAGTACTATTTTTGCATCTTTGTCTTGCGGTAGCTTGTCCAAATTGCTCTCAATTTCATTATATGGAATAAACACATCTGTTTTTACGAACTCCCCTTCATAAGGAATATGGACGTTTACAAAGAAAAAATCTTTTTTCTCAAGCATTTCTGATAGCTCGGTACTTGTTATAGTTTTAAAACTAAGGGGCTGTACGAGATTATTACTTGCACCATTTTCTTTTTGACCCTTGGAAATTACCAACCCCCGGTGTTGACAGGAAACAGCATTTCTTCTATGTTGTAGATATGCCTTATCGAAATGTTCCGTGCGTTACGTCTGAAACGTATCACGTGTTCAATCGTAGCATCGCTGGTCAGACGATTTTTTTGAAATCGAAAGATTATCAACGAATGTACGACCTCCTTAATTTTTATCGCTTCAGTTCATTGAAAGATAGTTTTTCTCATTACAATAGATTACCAACTGACGTTAAAGAGATATATTTATCGAAAGTTAAGGCGTCGAACGCTTCCCTTGTATCAATATCAGCATTTTCTTTGATGCCGACGCATTTTCATTTGGCTATTAGACAAGAGCAATCAGGGGGGATAAGCACCTTTATGTCTCGTGTGCAAAATGGATATGCAAAGTATTTCAATATTAAACGGAAACGCTTCGGCGCTCTGTTTCAGGCGATGTATAAAGCAGTTCGGTTTGAATCTGAGGAACAATATCTCCACACCATTCGTTATATTCATATAAATCAAATGACTGCAGGGATCATCACAAAGTCAACTGAATTGGAGCACTATTTGTGGACGTCATTTACTGACTACATGGGAAATCGAAAAGATAGCATGATTGATACGTCGTTTATCTGGGGGCAATTTAAAACAATAGAATCATTTTCTAAATTTACACTTGATCAAATCGACTATCAACGTACATTGGCCTTTGTTTCAAGAATGGATGAGTAATCTTCTGTCAACACCGGGGGTTGGTTCCCGGGGGTTGGTTCGTACCTATCCAAATCGAAAAACATGGGGTATAGTAATTGTATGGTAAAAGCCAGTCAGCGCGGGTTTACCCTCATGGAGTTATTGATTGTTATCGTATTATTGGGAATACTGATATCCCTTGGCACAGGCAGTTTCGCGTCTTCCATTCGCCGCGGGCGCGATAATAGACGAAAAAACGATGTGAGAAGCATAGCTACTGCGCTGGAAGCATATTTTAATGACAAGGGCGCGTATCCTACGTCAAATAGCAGTGGTGAAATGGTTGGATGCGGCGCTGGGGATGCTGCTGTATGTACGTGGGGCGGTGAGTTTAAGGATAAAAATAACACGCTCTACATGATTCTTATTCCAAAGGATCCTTCTGATGTGTATAAGTACTATTACACCAATACCGCAACCACCTATAAGCTATATGCGAAACTAGAAAATACTCGTGATGAAGGAACTGGCGTAAAACAAGCAGGATACGCGGGAACCAATTGCGCGGCATCCGGGACCACACTTTGCACGTATGGTATTGCGAGTCAAAATGCGACACCGTGAGTTAGTCCTGCGGAGCAGGATCTGGCTCCGCCAGACAAATTGACAATTAACTGAGATTTAAATAATAAAAGTATGTCGAACTATAATAAACAATCACATATTAGCAGGTCGGGTTTTAGTCTTATAGAGCTTCTTGTTTCTATCGCAGTTATTGCGACTATCATTAGCCTGGCTTTGCCAAATTTTTTGGGTGCGCGTATTCGTGCGCGTGATGCGCGAAGAAAAGGCGAGCTTCAACAATTTAAAACGGCGCTTCAGTTATATTATAGCGATTATGCCGCCTATCCTGCTGATTCAGGAGGGCCGATGTATGGCGTGGTGAAAGGATGTGGCGCTGCCGGGACTACGTCGTGTCCTTGCAGCAGTACTGTCGACTTTGCGGCAGGCGGAAGCGGCTGCGGCACGGTTTATATGAGTAAGCTTCCTTCTGAATTTGGCACGAGTATGTATTACTGGCAAAAAAATAGCGGTGCTGATTTTTGTTTGAAGGTTCCATTGGAAAACAATTCCGATGGTGACGCGGCCACAACACAAGGGCGGTGTGCATCTACCTGTCCTGATGTCGCTTCAGGGACTGATTATATTGTGTGTTCCGAATGAAAATCTACAAACCTGCCTGCCGGCAGGCAGGTCTACAAATTACAAATAATCAAATAAATATTTTAATTCATTAATGTTATTATTTAATAAATGAACAAATATGCCAATACGGAGAAAGATATCCATGCTAGAATTTATCGATTTGTCGTCATGTGCTTTAACAATGTAGTCAAAAAGATTCCCAAGATAACAGAAAACACTCCTATCATTTCTCAGCTTTCATCTTCTTTGACTTCTATAGGTGCAAATGATCATGAGGCAGATGCTGCTAATTCAAAGAAAGATTTTATTGCCAAATATGTAATTGTAAAGAAGGAAACAAAAGAAACCAAATATTGGCTTTCTATCGTGAAGGATACCAACATGGTAAGTGACTTAGTTGTTCAACCGTATATTAAAGAATCTCAGGAGATACTTCTTATAGTGAGTACTATCATAAAGAATACGTCTTCGTAGTTTATTTTCGGCATTATTTTCATTTTTTATTTACGCATTCATTCATTTATTTGCAGATTTGTAGATTTGTCATTTGTAGATTTAGTTAATAAGCCACCAGTTAAACTGGGCAGGGGAGTTAAATGGCTGGTCCATGCCGACGACAAAGCCTACACCCGGCAATTTCTGTTTGATGTAGAGAGTTTGGTTGCCAGTAGAGGATAACGGCGTCAGGTAGATTAATGAGTCAGCACGAGTTTCGCTTGATAGTATGGTAACTTCGGTAAAGTTGGCGGGTAATGTCCCAGTTCCTACAGTGTCACTCGGTATGGCGGATTGGGTAGCTTCAAATGCATCAGAGAGTGTGATATTGAGCTTTTTAAACGTTGCACTTCCTGATGCGGATAGGGATTGTGCACTCACTTGCCCGGCAAAGGTAGCGCTTCCAGATGCGTCTATGCTTGCAACGATTGATTGGTCTGCCCCACGGATGAGAAGAGACGCAAAGCTTGATGATGGTGTGGCTGAAGCAGTCGCTTCAAATGAAGGGAGCGGGGTAGAGAGATCAAAAGTAAGACCGTTTCCATTTGGTTTGATCGTCGATGCGCCAAGTATGCCATCAACTGTGGTGTTTCCTGATACAAAGAGGTCGCCTTTTACAAAGATGCGATTATAGATGTCCACTAAGAATGTGCCGTTTAAGAGATCTACATTTGCTAGTTTATTTTTTTGAATATAGAGCGTCTCACCTACTGTTTCTATCATATTTTGGGTAAAGTGTATGATGCCGTCGACAAGAAGCGAACCGGTGATAGAGGTGCTGGAGAGCGCTGTGTCGCCTAAGACGAAGAGGTTGGTGTTTACTACCATGTCTCCATTATTCACACTTACGGCGCTTAAAAGAGCGGCGCTTTCGGAACTTTCTACGATAATTGGCGCCGGGGTGATGGTCGGCAGTGCTGAAAGAGTAGCGACATTGGTCTCGATGGCAGCAAGTTTGTCGGTAAGATTGCCAAACGTGCCCACGATATTGTTGGCAAAGAGTGTCCCGCTGACACTTGCTTCTTTCGTAGTGACATCCGTTGTATTTACTGACTCGGCAGTGAGTTCTCCTGAAATACTTGCGTCACTATTTACTACCAATGCTTCACTCGTCAGCGTTCCGTCAAATGTAGCATTTCCCTGATTATCAATGGCGGCAACTTGTTGGTTTGCTTCATTAAGGATTCCAAATGTTTGTGTTTGTGATAGTTTGACATTGACTGAATCACTCTCTCCAAGAGGGGAGATGGTGTCGGTTTTGATGGATTGTGCGGTAAAGGAGTTTATGGTTCCCTCTATAGCGGTGAGGACTCCTGTTTGTAAGTTGGCGATAATGCTTTGGCTTAAGGCCAATGTTTCTTCAATGATAGTATTTGTTGCTGTATCACGGATACGGAATAGTCGTCCGGATGCTGATGCGGTGAGCGGCTCAATGAGCACACTTGCAAGTGAATCTTCAATCGGCATTTCAGATCCAGAGGTTGTCCACCAATCAGATTGATAATCAACTATAAATCCCTTTCGATCATTTGGATCCCGTATATTTGCCCATTCCTGCCAATCGTAGCGAGGCGCTGTTAATCGGTAGGACATTTCGCTCGGACGAGAACTATAGAGAGAAAGGGTGAGTGTCTCTGGATTGAAGCTATACCATGTTTTTACTGGCTTGTTGGGGGAGAGAAGTACGACTAATTGATCGCTATTGCGTTTCAAATCAGTGGTGCGGGAGAAGAGCCAGAGATCTGAAGCCTCGGCAACTTTGGTAAAGTCAATAACTGCTCTGTAGCCTATGCCGGCGACATACTCAGAAGTGGTGATAGTGCCGACGGTTTCTTCTTTCACTCCCGTCATACTGGATACATAGGTTGCGTAATTTTTGCCATCAATCGTGTACGGAG
>CAYIXE010000051.1:0-6064 GCA_964367095.1 uncultured Gammaproteobacteria bacterium
GTTGATATTACAAGAAGAAAAAGGGGTTTCACCAACACTTTATGTCAATTAAGCCTTCGAAACATGGTAACAATGAAGGTGCGATTTACTTATTGAGTTTGTTGGCAAGATAGACGCTTGAGATGACGATGAGTCCGCCGATTACTTCAGGAAACGTGATTAACTCTTGGTAAAAAAGATAGCCAAAAAGAAGAGCAAAGACGGTATCTAAAAGAAGGATTTGGGATCCTGTTACTGCATCGAGATGATTGAAAGCAAATATTTCGATAGGATTGACGAGCGCGTTCATCCCACCTCCGATTAAAAGGCCCAATAAAACGTGCGGATTCGTAAATGCAGAGAGTGTGAATGTTTCACCTCGAATGAGAGCAAATATCAACGCAGTGATTGTCGCGATTGCCATGACGATGATAGTAATTTCGCTTGTATTAAGATGAGTAGATAGTAGCTTGCGTCCGACGTAAAACCATGCCATCGTGGCTGTGGCAAGGAGCGTGAACCATTCTCCCGTGCCAAATGCGGCAAGGTGTGGAATGAATGATTTGGTAGACACTATGGCAATACCAATAAGGGATATCATAAGAAGCCCGATAAGTTTGGCGTTTAGCGGCTTTTTGAGAAATATATACGCATAGAGGTATGAAAAAAATGGAACCGATGAAAATATTATCGCAACATTTACTAATTTTGCATTGAGGGCGCCCAGTGTCACAAAATATACTGCTATAGAAAATCCAATTGTTCCCATAGAAGAGAGAATGACGAAATCACGACTCGGCATGGAAATAATTTTTGACCATCGGAGTTTTTTTCGTAATAGCACCAAAAGTATGAATGTTCCCAATGCAACACGCATATACACTTGCGTCATGGGCATGAAGCCTTCGGCAAGAAGACGTGAGCCAACCGAGAGGAGCGAATACGCCGCAGCAACTATAATCAAACATCCTATGGCAAGCGTTCGCGTAGAGAAAGAGCCAATAAGAGGAATGTTAGTTTGCGATTTTTTTGAGTTCATTGTAGAGATTGTCCTCGATTTCAATTTCGCCTGATTGTAATCGTTCTTGAGTAAGTTTGTTTCCACGTTGACTTGGAAGCAATATTTCTTTTACGCCGGGTAATTTTTTCAGTTCTTTGATGCGTTTTCCTAGTTTGGCTACGTTTGCCATAAATTCTTTGCGATCGCCAAGTAGCTCTGGATCTATCACTAAAACAAGGTTGCCCCAGTTTGTGTTGGTATTACCAAATCCAGTAAATGAAGCGCCTACCAGTGGGCCAGTGAGAATTTCTACTATAAGCGCGAGGCCTGCGCCTTTATAGCTTTTGTCAAAAGATCTAAGCGCTCCGTCCATAGCTTTGCTCGGATCGTCAGTCAGCTTGCCATCATTATCATAGGCTATATCTGGGGGGATTTTACGACCTGCTGTTTTTGCCTCAATAAGTCCGTAGTACGCCATCGCAGCTGTCGCCATGTCAAGAACAATAGGAGCATCGTCTGCTGGTATACCGATGGCAAGAGGATTTGTGCCGAATATTGGTTCATACGAGCCGTGGTATGTAACTGTCTCTGGCGATCCGGCAAACACAAAGCCAATAAGTCCTTCTTTGGCGATTTTGTCTGCCCAATACCCGAGTGCCCCCGTTGACGTACTGGTGTCATGGGTTCCGACTATTCCAAACCCATGTTCTTTTGCTTTCATTATTGCTGTGGTCACAGCCTTATTCATCACTACTGCACCTGCATTGTTATTACCGTTTATTCGTGCGGAGAGTTTGGTTTCTCTGTCTATAACTATCTCCCCAGCTTGAGGATTTTTGGGGAGGCCTTTGCCAATCAGCTTTACTATACCCTGATTGTTTCCTCGTAGCTGTGCATACATGAGCATATCCAAGATGATGCTGGTTTCATCTTTGGTATAGCCATATTTTTTGAGTGCTTTGTTTCCTAAATCATTCAGCTCAGTAATTTTTATCTTCATAGGTTCTCCTTCAAGATATATTACTTTATTTTTAATGGTTTTGCGAGTTTCCAAAGATTTTCAAATATAGATTTTTGCATGGCAACTAACTCAGGATTTTCGATTTCTACGCCGACAATTTCTTTTTGCTGCCAGTACATGACTGCGAAAATATTATTATAAATCGTTGTGTCTCCTGTGATCCGTAATTGAGATGTTTCAAGCACACGGATGCGTTCAAAGTTAGCAAGCTTTCCTCCGATAGAAAGATTTCCATCGGTTAGATACTGTAACGTATGTTTGGTTGAATTTATCAGTACTCTATCAATGAGTTTCTTTCGTGAGAATTCTTCAAGAAACCGTTTGAGAAATGCTGATCCCACGATTTCTTTTCGTCCCATGATGGAATAGCCTATATTTTCTTTTTCGGCTGATAATGCATTCCACATCATTTGTCGGATTCCTGTCGTGCCGTGATAGTAGCGTACTTGTGTCGCAGTTGATGTAGCCAATGATGCTTCGTGAATATGAACTTTAAGATACGTCAGTGAATTGGAGAGGACGGTGAGATTGGATTGTTGGGTATCTACAATACTTTGGAGTGTTTCGATGGGGTATGCACGAAATTGTTGGCTTTTGTATTTGATAATACGCTCTATGAGACCTTGTTCGATCAGATTTGTGAGATTGTCGTATACCGATGTTCGAGGAACTCTCAAAAGACGTGATAATTCAAGTGCAGTGAGTGCGGGTTTACCAGAAAGGGCTAAATAAAGATTAGCTTCTTGTTTGGAGAGGCCAAAAGATATGAGATGTTCTTCTAATGATGTGTTTGATTCCATATTGTCGCTTCTGTCGGACTATAGCGACGTCAAGTATACAACATGACAATTATCTTGTAAAGTCGATCAATATGATAAATGTTGAACGACAACGAGGAGAAACAAAATATGGAGGAGTCCGGCACGGAAGTGGGCGTTTTATGACGCCACAAATATGGCGTTTGCTCGAGTCACCCATAGGCGAGCTTAATTGGAGTCGCATTGCCTATCGTCTGGCGTGGTCGAACGGATGTGACCGACCGGAAGAAAATATTCAAAAACGGGGAGCGGAAATAAATGCAAAAGGAGATGGAAGAAATAATTTTTTGTTTGGATTGATAAAATCATCGGCAAAACAGTGTGTGGATAAAAGATTATATAATCAGCTAACCTATGGTTGGGAGAAGGTGCCTGAAGGTAGAAAATTTGAGTATGATCATGTACCAGTTTCGTATAGTGAGAAGCGAATACGACGGGGATTTGCCTGTGACAATGCCTATGACGTCACAACGACGTTCTGGAAAGAATTTGAAGAAAAACGAAAGGCCGAAGGATCGGATCCATCAGCGATATTGGTAACGTTATTGGATGCAATGGATGAAGCAATTGTAGGTTCGACTTCGTCTGTGGCATTGCGCCAGAATTTTTTGCAACGATCTGCACAAATGTTTGCCATTCCTCTGATAAAAGGTCGATGAAGATTATGAGGAGAAAAACGGCAGTAGCTCTGGAATTTTAGTGATACCGAATTTTTCGGTAAAGTGCCCTGCCCCTTTGATGAGAATAAAATTGCCGGCTAACCGTTTGTTCATTTCTTCTACCGAAAACGCAGTCATAAATGGATCATTTTCGGATGTGATGCAATAAATGTCTTTGACGTTTTTCTTTATCGCTTTATGATCCAGCTTATTTTTCCAATAGGATTGGTGTTCGACCGTAAGATCATCAAAATCCCATCCTGCGATAAGAAATATTTTTTGGAACGCATGTAATTCTCCAAGTCGCAGAGCAAGTAGGCAACCGAGGCTATGGCCAAATACAATAAAATTATTGTCGAGTGGAATAGTTTTTTCGATAAAGTTTATTTGAGTTTGAAGATCAGGATTTTGCGAATTCATCGTTGGAATTTCTGGAAGATACACGGTGTACCCTCTTGTTTCCAGTTCATTTTTGAGCCACGGGTACCAATGTTTGTCTTGGCCGTTTAGCCATGCGTGTAAAATAAGTGCTTGTTTGATCATACTCGTAGTATAACGATGGAATTGGTATTTGACAACAATATATATAACGTATATACTTTATATATATGAACACAGCAGTCATAAACATTAAAACAGATCCGAAGGTAAAAAAAGATGTTCAAAAAGCAGCCGCCCAACTTGGGTTTAGCGTAAGCGCGCTTCTTAATGGGTATTTACGACACTTCCTTAAGACGAAGAGTGTGCATTTTTCGATTAACGAAGAGCCTTCAGAGTATTTGTTAAAAACATTACGGGAGTCCGAAGAAGATAGACTTGCTGGAAGAGTGGTTTCATTTGATAACCCACAAGAGGAGAAAGCATTTATGGATAAATTGATTGCTAAGAAGCGAACACGCAGACCTGCGAAGCGTTAACTAAGTTCATTTGTGAGCCAGGTGAGATAGGTTTTGGTGACGTGAGTTATGGGGAGTGCTATGATTTCGGGATTTTCATAGGTGTGGATCGTTTGTATTTCTTTTTCAAGAAGTGACCATTTGCTCTCTAGCGTTTTTATTATAAGAATACTTTCTTCGGCTATGTTGATATGCTGTTTTTGCGGCGGCCAGAGGTAAAAGGATGATACTTGTCCAATGATTTGTATACATGCCGCGAGTTTATCTTTGAGAAGCTCTCTACCAATTCGTTCTGCCTGTGCGGCATCTTCACAGGAGACCATAACAAGAAGCATTATATTTTCATTCATAAGACGTCTTTTTTAAGATGTAATAATATGTTGAGCGGGATCAAATTTTGGTGATGTTGCCATGAATAGTTTCAGAGTGCCTTGCCAATAATATTTTTCGTTTGGAAGAAGAAGGAGTACGTCGCCTACAGTTATTGAAACTTCTTTATCCAAAAGACCCACGATGCCTGATCCGTCAATGACGTATACAATTTCGCGGCTTGCTGAATTAACGGCAAATCCTTTTTCAGGATATCGTCCATGAATATCAGCCACTGCGCCATTGATGACTGGATCAGTCATCACATATTCGTGAATGGTTGTGGTGGAAGTTGGCTGAAGTGACGTAGATCTTTTTAAAGATACAAATTCCATGTTATTCGTTTCCGTCGATGAGTTTTTTGAGTAGTAATCCGACGAGGATAGTAACAATACTTATAAGCACTATTTTTCCAGTCATAAAGAATGTCTCTTGGCTGATACCTGATTTCGTTGGTGTGGGTGTAATTGTTTCAAGCGGAGCGCTTGTCATTGTAGGCGTAGGACTTTCTAAGATTTGTGTAGGCGTTGGTTCTTCGTAAATAGGAGTTGGTGTAACTTCTGGTTTTATGACGATAGTTTCCGCAAGGGAGACATTTACTGTGTTGCTGCAGTTTGATGGAATATTTGACCATTCGTAATTGTTATCTCGTACTCTGCAAGTTACGACATATGACCCAGCTTTCTCATAGCGGACTTTTGTCGTGATGGTGCCGTACTGTCCCACACTCTTTTCAACAGTTCGTTTCTGATCGCCGTCCAAACCAAATTCAGCAGCCGTTATGTCGTTGTTGCCGTCTACTCCAGCACAGGAAAGCGTCAGTTCAAGTGGTGTTTTTCCGATAAGAGGGCTTACTGAGAGTCCAAGACAGGTCGGTAAGACATTTTTAGGAGTAGGAGTTGGTGTAAGTGTGGGAGTAATTTCATCAGCCAGTTTTCGAAGTTCAAAAGTAGATCGTCCGGATTGGGCGACGGCTATCACGCTTAAGGTCACACTGACGAGAAGAATAAGGAATAGCGAGAGATTAAACGATGACTTTTTATTAATTTTTTTTGATATTTTGCGTTTGGCTTTCATAGATAAAATACTATCTATAAATATAGTAGTATGGTTTTAAACAGATTGCTAGTACGAAGACTGGATTTGTTGTTGCTTAATTTCATAAGGCCTCCCCTTGATGGGGGGGCACCACTTCGCATAAAGCTACGCGGTGTACGGCAAGGGAGAGGCCTTTAATCACAAGAAAGGACACATGATATAATAATAGGCTATGACAACCAATGATATTCGAACCAAATTTATTGAGTTTTTTAAAGCACGGG
>CAYIXE010000052.1:0-2813 GCA_964367095.1 uncultured Gammaproteobacteria bacterium
AGTACAAAGAAACACCGCATAAATTTGAAGCAGGGACGCCGCATATTGCAGGTGTTATTGGTTTGGGTGCGGCAGTAGAATATCTATCGAACTTAGGGATGGACGCGGTGAGGCTTCATGAAAAAGAATTGATAGGCTACGCTTTAGAAGAAGCAAAAAAATTACCTTATCTTCACGTCGTAGGTCCCACAGATGTAGAAATTCGAGGAGGTATTTTTGCGTTTACTATGGACGGAGTGCATCCTCACGACATAGCGCAAGTTTTAAACGAGAACAATATTTGTGTGAGAGCCGGCAATCACTGTGCGATGCCTTTGCATGCGCATCTTGGCGTCCCCGCTACCGCACGAGCATCGTTTTATGTCTACACGACCAAAGAAGACATCGATGCTCTGATGAATGGGCTTAAGGATATAAAAAAGATGTTTTCATAATGTTATTTTCGTTTATAGTTGTACTCGTTACTTTGTTAATTGTTAACGGTTAATTGTTAATTAGTATGGACCTTTATCGCGAAGAAATTTTAGATCACTACAAAAACCCGAGAAACTTCGGGCATCTTCTTAAGGCATCGATAAAGGATACGTCAGACAATGTATCATGTGGTGATTCTATTTCTATAGAGCTCTTACTTGAAGGGGTAGAGGATGCTCAAAGAATTGCAGATATCCGATTTTCTGGAAGTGGATGCGCCATCAGTCAAGCATCAGCCTCACTTCTTACAGAGTACGTGAAAGGAAAGTTGGTGGGAGATATGAAGCGACTCACACCGGATGATATATATAAAATACTTGGAGTCACACTTACTCCTTCCCGCGTCAAATGTGCTTTCTTAGGGTACGAGGCATTTATGAAAATTATTGTAAAGTTTGGTTAAATATATTATAAATAACTATGGATGCAAATGACCCCAGAGTGATTCGAAAAATACGAAACCTCACGATGCGTATAGACCGCGATCTTTGCATCGGTGCAGCCACCTGTGTCGCTTTAGCCCCGAAGGCATGGGCATTGGATGATGAAGCTAAGGCAATAATTCTTGATACTACAGAAGAGGAGACAGATCAAGCGCTTCTTGACGCCGCAAAAGGGTGTCCTGTCATGGCGATATTTATAACCGATGAAAATGGGAAACAAGTGTATCCTTAATATTTCTTTATGAAGCAAAGTGTCACATGGAAAATAGCAGGAGAGGCCGGATTTGGCATTATGTCAGCAGGCGTCATGTTTGCCCGTGCGTTTACCAGAGCCGGCTACCATATATTCGCGATCAACGATTATCCCTCCCTTATTCGTGGCGGGCATAACGTCGTGACGCTTCGTATCGCAACAGCCGCTTTTACCAGTATGACTCAGGAGATTAGTTTGTTGGTCGGATTAAATGCTGAGACCATTGAGAAGCATAAAGAAGAAGTGCAGGAGGGGACGGTCGTCGTGTACGACCCGAAAGATAAAGAATGGTTGGCAACAGACTTTCACACAAAGGTTGAGCTTGTACCACTCCCTCTTCGTGAAATTGTCTCCTCACTTGGCGCTGATACAATCATGCGAAACACTATAGCTTTAGGAGCATCAATAGCGTTTTTTGGTGCCTCGTTTGAAATTCTTTCCGGAGTTTTACGTGACCAGTTTATCCGTAAGGGGCAAGAAGTCGTTGATGAAAATATAAAGATTGCAAAAGCAGGATATGACTATATTGTGAAAAATTATTCCAATCTTACTGCATTGTATTTGGATAAAGGTACATATACAGAAAAACTTGCTGTGGTAAACGGGAGTGAGGCGTTTGGATTGGGCGCGGTGAAAGCGGGGTTAAAGTTTGCCGCAATTTATCCGATGACGCCAATTAACGCTCTTATCTCGTTTTTGGCTGATCATGCGAAAGAATTGGAACTCGTGTATAAACAGCCGGAAGATGAAATTGCAGGGATAAATATGGCGATTGGTGCGTCTTTGGCTGGTGCTCGGAGTATGGTGGCTACATCTGGTGGGGGATTTGCTCTTATGGTAGAAGGACTTTCCCTTGCAGGCATGATAGAAGTGCCGATTGTCATCGATTTAGGCATGCGGGTAGGGCCTGCCACAGGGATGCCGACGTATACCGAGCAAGGTGAGTTATTGTTTGCAATTTATTCGGGTCATGGTGAGTTTCCTCGTATCGTTTTAGCCCCTGCGGACGCGAAAGAAACATTTGATTTGACTATTTTAGCGTTTCATCTTGCTGACAAATATCAAATTCCTGTGTTTGTGTTGACGGATAAATATTTAAATGAGAGTCAATGGTGTGTACCGGTGTCACAACTTCAAAGTATCATACCCATTGATCGCGGTAAATTAATCATGGGCGATACGATGAAGGCGGAACATGAATTCAAGCGATATGAGTTGGGAAGTCAAGACGGTGTGTCAGTACGAAGCGTACCGGGGACAAAAAACGGTCAGTTTTATGCGAACTCTTACGAGCATGATGGGCTAGGGCATATGACGGAGAGTGCAAGCCTTAGAAAAGATATGGTAGAAAAAAGGATGAGAAAGATGACTGCCATAGAAAAAGATATGCTCCCTCCTTTGCAGTTTGGTGATAAAGACGCAGACATTACGTTTGTGACGTGGGGATCGACGCGTGGAGTAGTGTTTACCGCGATGGATATTATGCGCGACAAGGGTATTAAAGTGGAAACAATTTATCTTCCATGGCTTTTTCCGTTTCCTAAAGAAGGATTTCAACAATTAGTAGCGGGCAAAAAACGAGTGATTGATGTAGAAATGAACGCGACAGGGCAATTAGCACAACTTATTCGTCTAAAAACGGG
>CAYIXE010000052.1:2913-5919 GCA_964367095.1 uncultured Gammaproteobacteria bacterium
AGTATTGACAAAATATTAGCACTTGATATACTTGACTGCTAATAGATACACTTATGGATAATTCTTTATCAATGCTTCCCGTTGTTCCTATTCGTGATGGAATCGTATTTCCGGGAACAGAAATGATTCTTACCTTTGGCAGGCAGAGGTCTGTCTCGGCTATTGAAGCGGCCCAAGGTTCTTCTCGCCGCATAATCCTTGTGATGCAGAGAAATGCAAATATCAACGATCCTACGCCGTCTGATCTAAACGAAATAGGCACGATTGCAGAAATAGTACAGATGATGCGAAACGAAGGCGAGATAAACGCACTTGTTCGTGGGGTGACGAAAGTGAAGATTACTTCGTATGAAACTGTAGAACCATTTTTGATGGCTCGTGTAGAAGAATTGCCGGAACTTATCGAAGACGACGATCAGATGCACGCATTATTTAACCATCTTACCAATCAATTACGTTTGGCCGTGAAACTTGGCAAATCCATGGATTTTTTGACTTTTATGAATGTTATGAGCGGCGTGACCCCGCAAGTTTTGTCGTACCAGATAGCAGGGGTACTTGATATCAAGCCGAGCGAACGCCAACAGCTTTTAGCAGAGCCGTCGGTGAAAGGCAGACTTGAAAAAGAATCAGGGTATCTGTCAAAAGAGGTGCAGGTATTGGAACTTGAGAAGAAAATTGCCACCAAGACGCAAGAAAAGTTTGAGAAGAACGTGAAAGAACAAGTGCTTCGTGAACGCATAAAGACGATAGAGAAAGAGCTCGGAGAAAATGATGAGAATAAAGATTCAAAAGAGCTCATGGAAAAAGTAAAAAAGGCGAATATGCCCGTTGAGGTACGAGAAAAAGCAGAGAAGGAAATTAAACGGTTGGCTCAGATGTCTCCGTATAATCCAGAAGCTTCGTATGTGCGAACATTTGTGGATTGGCTTATCGAACTGCCATGGTCTGTAGAGACGCCAAATAATGTCGTCATAGCAGAGGCTGAAAAAGTACTCCATGAAGATCATTATGGTTTAGCAAAAATCAAAGAACGAATTTTGGAATATTTGGCGGTTATGAAGCTTCGCGCAAAAAGAGCGGAGGAAGAAGACGCGTTAAACGTCGAAAAGACAAAGGAACAAGGGGTAAGTACGGTTATAGACACCAATGAGATAACGAAAAAGCATAAGGCAAAGTCATCTCCTACTATTCTTTGCTTCGTCGGTCCACCTGGCGTCGGAAAAACATCAATTGGCAAATCTATCGCACGGTCGATGGGCAGAAAGTTTGTGAAGATGTCTTTGGGGGGCATGCGCGATGAAGCGGAAATACGAGGTCATAGACGAACATACGTGGGAGCCATGCCGGGACGCATTATTCAGGGTGTCAAACAAGCGGGGACCAAAAATCCGGTATTTATGCTCGATGAGATCGATAAAGTAGGATCTGATTTTCGCGGTGATCCGTCCGCCGCTCTGCTAGAGGCTCTGGATCCGGAACAAAACTACGCTTTCTCAGATCATTATTTGGAAGTGGCCTTTGATTTGTCGGATGTATTTTTTATCACGACCTGTAATCAACTCGACACCATACCTCCGGCCCTTCGCGACAGGTTAGAAATTATTCGGTTTGCAGGATATACAGAAGATGAAAAGTTTCATATAGGCAAAGATTATCTGTTTGAAAAACAACGCGAGATCCACGGTGTGCCCAAAGGTGTTCTTACTTTAGCTGATGCTTCTTTGCGGGAGATTATTCGCAAATACACCAAGGAAGCAGGAGTGCGAAGTTTAGAACGAGAAGTGTCGACTATTTTTCGTAAAGTAGCCAAAAAAATTGCAGAAGTAGAGACCAAAGACGTCAAGCCTATTTCTGTTGCAGTTGCTGATTTGCATCAATACTTAGGTCCATATAAATTTACCTCCAGTTTGGCAGAGATTGAAGATGAAATCGGCATGTCTACCGGTATGGCATGGACAGAGGCGGGCGGAGACATACTTTTTATCGAGGTAGCGCTTATGCCGGGCCGCGGGACGTTGATTCTTACAGGGCAATTGGGGGATGTTATGAAAGAATCGGCTCAAGCAGCACTTTCCTATGTACGAAGCCGCTGGAAAGCGTTGGGACTCAACGAGAAGTTTTATCAAAAAGTTGACGTGCATGTGCATGTTCCAGAAGGAGCAGTACCCAAAGACGGACCATCGGCAGGAGCTGCGATGGCAACCGCGATTGTTTCAGCTTTTGTGAAAAAGCCGGTGAGAAAGATGGTCTCCATGACCGGCGAGATTACACTTCGCGGGAGAGTTTTGGAAATCGGCGGGGTGAAGGAAAAAGTACTTGCAGCACACAGGGCAGGTATTAAAGAAGTTATATTGCCAAAGAATAATAAAAAAGATTTGGAAGAAGATATTCCAAAGGTGGTCATGTCAGATTTGAAGTTTCATTTTGTCGAGCACATGGATGAGGTGCTCAAAATTGCCATCCCCAAATTAAAATTGAAGTGAGATTCTTACGTCATCTATTTATATACTCATACACAAGTTTTGAGATGTTTGCGATTGTTTTTTCAGCTTCCGGTTCATCGGTAACTTCATTGGTGAATACGCCTATGTAATACGCGACCTTGCCGAATGTGACAATTCCTACGTCGTGTACGTTTCTTACCTCTGATCCGATTTTATGATAGACGGTTACACCCTTTGGCAAGAGGGCAGGAAGCCTCGTTTCAAAATCCGTATCTTTGAAAAATGAAAGCATTTCTTCTGTGTTTGCTTTGTTGGTGATTTTATTTTCATAGATTTTACGAAACAGAGAGGCCATATCTTTGTTTGAGGTTTTGTTTACTGTCATATCAGTTTGCGTGAGGCCCCACTCATTCACTATTGCTTGGAGTTTTTCGTAACCGATGATGTGATTTGCCAGTATATACGCGGCTGTATTGTCGCTTTGTTTGATCATGAGTTTCGCTAAAGTTTTTATGGAGTATGTAGCACCTGGACGTTCATACCGCAACGATCCGGTGCC
>CAYIXE010000053.1:0-5902 GCA_964367095.1 uncultured Gammaproteobacteria bacterium
TATACTCCATCTTGTCCTAGGAACAAAGGGTGACCGGTTGGTAGCTTCTTGACGGCCTCAGGGGGAAAGGAAAATCCATATGGCTATAAATTTATTTGTTGGGAATTTACCCTACAACATGACCAGTGATGATATGGCACAAGTGTTTGCGGGTGCAGGCACCGTTGTATCAGCAAAGGTTATCAGCGACAAATATTCAGGCCGCTCACGCGGTTTTGGATTCGTCGAAATGTCTACCGATGATGAAGCAAAGAAAGCTATCGAAATGTTTAACGGTAAAGACGTCGATGGTCGCGCACTTGTCGTCAATGAGGCAAAGCCTCGAGAAGACAGACCACGCATGTAAACTATGTTTGGAAAAAGCCCCCCGCCGCGGCGGGGGGCTTTTTGTGGCATAAAACAGCAAGAAGGTATACAATACCAACGAAAGGTGGAGAATATATGAATAAAACAATGGTATGGGGTCTTATTATTGTCGCGGGCGTATTGTTTGGATGGTTTTATTTTAGCGGTGATTTGAATTTGTTTCGTCCGTCCACAAAAACATTGGTAACACCTGTTGATAGCGAAGTGAGAGAAACAGACAGCACTTTTCCCGTGGGTGAACAATTGACGGTACGTTTAACAGACAGTGGGTTTGAACCAAAAGAGATTACCGTAAAAAGTGGAGCAAGCGTCACGTTTGTGAATGAAAGTGCAAAAGGAATGTGGGTTGCATCTGCCGTACATCCTACGCATCAAGTATTAGCAGGATTTGATCAAAAGACTTCAGTGGCAAAGGGCGGCACGTATGTGTATACCTTCGCAAAAGTAGGTACATGGAAGTTTCATAACCACGTTTCTCCAGAAATGACGGGGACGGTGATTGTTAAATAACGTTTATTATGGCGTGGGAGTAGGTGAGAGGGAGGGAGTGGGAATGGGCGCACATCTGCCGCTTGCGGGTTCTGTACCACGCACAAAGTATTCAACTTTTCCAAAATAACAGGGTATTGAGAGGACGTTCTCTGGCTTAGTTGGTGTTTCATTCGACATGTTTTTTAATAGTTCTACCATAATGTCGTGCCAAATGGGAGCGGCTCCCGTGATGCCTGAGGTTAGATATGGGTTCATGGGTGAGTTATCGTTATTTCCCACCCATACGACACTTGCGTACGATGGCGTGTATCCGGCTGTCCAATTGTCTCGTTTTTCATTCGTTGTACCCGTTTTTACTGCGACTGTTTTGTCCGGTATAACAAGGGAAGAATTAAATCCAAATGCTTGGGATCTTGCGGCGTTATCTGAGAGAATGCTTGTCATGATCCACGAAATTTCAGGTGGAACCGCTTGCAATCCTTTATCTATTTTGAATTCGTCAATAACTTTTCCCGTGTAGTCAGCGACAGTAAGAATTGGCATAAGTGTGACCTGTTTGCCGTTATTTGCAAGCGTCGCATACACGTTTGCCATCTCTAGCATAGTCACCTCACCACCCCCGAGGGTTAACGAAAGACCGTATCGGGATGGGTCTTTCCATGATTGAATGCCCATTTTTTGGGCCATTTGCATCATCGCGGGAATTCCAATTCTGGCAAGCGTTTTTACGGCCGGTATATTGTAGGAATTACCAAGAGCTAATCGCAACGGGACGAGTCCATGAAATTTACCGTCATAATTGACTGGTGCATATAAAGGGGCGCCGATTTGAGGAAACGCAATCGGGCTGTCATCGATAAGACTTGCGGCTGTCATACCATTTTCAAGAGCTGCGGCATACGTAACTACTTTGATAGCGGATCCTGGCTGCTGCATGGAGGTTGTGACATTGACATTGCCATCACGCGCTGTATCAAAATAATCGCGACTGCCGACCATCGCTATGATTTCGCCGGTTTTTGGGTTTACGACGAGGGCGGCTCCGTTTCCAACTTGTAGGTTTGTGAGCGAATTGATGTGCGTGCTTACTATCGTTTCTATTTTTTCTTGGATAGACAAATCGAGAGACGTCGTGACCCGCAATCCTCCCCGCTCGACCATGCGGGTTCCGTAAAGTTTTTCTAATAATTCTTTAATATACATGACAAAGTGAGGAGCACGTATCGTAATCCGGGGAGTAGCAAAGTTGAGTTGTTCGTTGAGCGCTTCTCTGTGTTCATCTTTTGTTATCATGCCGTCTTCTTCCATGCGGCGTAAGACTTCGCGTTGGCGGATATATGCTTTTTCCGGATGATTGCCAAATGGTGAGTAAACGCTTGGTGCTGCGGGAAGTCCCGCAAGAATTGCTGATTGCGCAAGGGTTAATTTCGTGACTGACTTTTTGAAATACATTTGGCTAGCGGCTTCAATTCCCCATGCAGTACCACCGTATGGCACCTGATTGAAATACATTTCAAGTATTTGGTCTTTAGAATAGAGTCGTTCTGCCCAAAAAGCCAAGATAAGTTCTTTGGCTTTCCGTACGAGATTGACATCCGGGGTAAGAAGCGCTGATTTCATCAGTTGCTGGGTGATGGTAGACCCGCCTTGAATGCGTTTATATATAATTATTTCTTTCATTGAGCGAAGCATTCCTCTTGGTGAAAATCCAAGGTGTTTATAGAAATCACGATCTTCTATGGCAATGGTTGCGTTGACGACATGCTGCGGGATGCTGGTAAGAGCGACTGGTGTGCGATTTTGATCGCCATATATCTCATAGAGAATGCGGCCGTTTTTATCAAATATTTTTGTGGACACTTCAAGATCCCGCTGGGTTAAGATTTGAGGGTTAGGAAGCGAAGTAAGAAAGAGCCACATGTTATAGGGAAGGAGTATAAATAATATCGTAAGTGCTATTCCTATAACCAAAGACTGCATGTGAAGGCCAGTTTTTATCATCAATGGCGGTATGGGAAGTATAGGATTGGGCGTTATTTTGGGGATTTTTATGCGGGGAAAAATTATTTTAGGAAGCTTGAGCGTAAGTTTAGGAAGCTTTATGTGAGGAAAATATATTTTGGGCCACGTAAACGAAGGCTTCTGACACGGGATTTTTTGTTTCCGCTTTTCTGCCCGGATTTTTTCTTTCATCCAGCTTTTTGATGCAGAAGATGTTTCTTGGTAGAGAGTCGTGATAATTGTGGTGATTGTTCGTGGGATTTCTACGGCAAATTGTCCGATACTTTTAACCCCATCACCGATAGAGACAAGAGAAGTAAGAATGGCAACAGTAAAGGAAATGCTTTTTGAAGTAACCCATGTAAAAAATGAAAATCGTTTTCGGGGCGTCATATCGGGATTTTATAGCATTTCGATGGGAAAATACAAGAAGGAGGATCTATAACATTTGTTATTTTACGAAAATTGGCTTGTTTTCTGCATGGGTGCAATCGAGACACCATAAGGAAACACCATCTGAGAAAATCTGATGTTCCTGCATTTCGGTGTTTTCTGTTTGATCGGGGAGTGCAAGATCTCCCGTCGCTTTGTCTATACGTACGGATTGTCTTGCTGGCTCTTTTTGCGTCGGAACTGTACCCTTGATAAAGTATTCAAATCGTATCGGACATCCCCTGTCACCCTCCGATTCGGAGGGGTTTGGCGGGAGCAGTCCGCTCGTTGCACAAATTTGTGCCCCAACGACATCTTCAGGTTGTTTGGGCCAGATGTCAGGCTTATTCTCAAGGGTTTTTTGAATAATTTTATTCCAAATGGGAGCGGCTCCTGTGACACCAGAGACAAGTGACTGGTTCATGGGTGAGTTATCATTATTTCCAACCCACGTGGCAACCAAGACTTGCGGCGTGTACCCAATAGTCCAGTTGTCGCGAAGATTATCAGTAGTACCAGTTTTTACTGAGACTGCATGACCCTTTATCGCTAAAAGCGAGTTGGATCCGAATGCATCTTGGCGTGCATTGTTATCAAGGAGTATATGAGAGATGATAAATGCAGTTTCAGGGCTTACGACTCGCGTTCCTTGTATAAGAAGCTGGGATGGGATATCTCGGTTTAAGTTGGAATCTTTGAATTCTTCAAGAATTTTACCATTTTTGTCTATTACCTTTAGTATAGAGATAAGATCGCGTCTTATACCGCTGTTTGCAAATACTGAAAACGCCTGTGCCATATCTGTCATATGCACCTCTCCACCACCAAGAGTAAGTGAGAGGCCATATTTGGATGAATCAGCTATGGTGTTGAGACCAAACGCGGATGCAGATGAAACCATATCTTTGACGGTGTTAAGGTAGAGCATTTTGACTGCCGGAATATTTAAGGAATTCCCAAGCGCCATACGAAGTTGGACCGGACCTCTAAATTTGCCATCGTAGTTTTTAGGACAATATATTTGAGGCCCTCCAACGTTGGCAAAGCAGGTCGGGACATCAAGAAACATGTGAGCCGCAGTTACGATACGCTTCTCTATTCCTATTGCATAATTTATAGGTTTTATCGAAGAGCCTGGTTGCCGAAGTGCGGTGACCACATTAAATGATCCTGATGGTGTCGCGAAATAATCAACTGATCCAACCATAGAGAGGATCTCACCTGTTGAGGGTTTGGTAACAAGTGCTGCACCATTTGATACGCGATAGGATTTAAGTTTACCGATTTCTGCCGCAACGGTAGCTTGGACGTATGTCTGAAGGTCCAAATCAAGGGTTGTTGTAACTTTTAATCCACCACGCTCTACGACATTTTCACCAAATTTTTTGACTAATTCTTCTTTCACATACATCACAAAATGAGGAGCCAAAATTCCCTTGTCTTGTTTGAAAACAAGTTCCTCTTTTGCCGCTGCGTCTGATTCTTGTTTTGTGATATAGCCATCCTCAACCATACGTTTTAAGACAGCAAGCTGTCTGTCTTTGGCGTATTCCGGGTGCGCGCCGTAGGGCGAATACAGTGTGGGTGCTTGAGGAAGTCCTGCAAGAAGAGAAGCTTCTGAAAGATTTAAGTCCTGCACTGATTTTCCAAAGTATCGCTCGGATGCTGTTTCAATGCCCCATGCAGTCCCGCCATAGGACACTTGATTTAAATACATCTCTAAGATTTTATCTTTGGAATAGAGTAGTTCTACAATTGGTGAGAGAAATATTTCTTTGGCTTTTCTTGTCAATGTTCGTTCAGGAGAGAGGAGAGCAGATTTTATGAGCTGTTGGGTGATGGTGGATCCTCCCTGAAGTTTTTGACGTGCAATACTTGCAAATATTGCACGAAGCATGCCGCCGATTGGGTTTATGCCGGAGTGGGAGTAAAAATCTTTGTCTTCTATGGCAATCGTTGCCTGCTGGACGGTTTTGGGTATTTTATCAAGGGTGACTGCTGTGCGATTTTCTCCAACGAAAATGTCAAATAAAAGCTTGTTGTTTCTGTCATAGATTTTGGTCGCAAGCGGTACGTCATAGGTTGATAATTTTGTGGGCGACGGCAAGTCTCTCAGTATTACCCAATAAAAAATAAAAAGAAATCCTACAGGAAAAAGAAAGAATGCATACCGTACTAGGGATTTTTTAGGCATGGAGATATTATATACTATTGTCTGAATTTGCCGTATGATAAGGATCATGTTTACTTTACCAGAATTGCCATATGCTTTAGACAGCCTTGAACCGTTTATTGATAAAGAGACGATGCAGATCCATCATGATCGCCATCACGCGGCCTACATAAAATATTTAAATGATGCGTTAGCCACAGTTGAAGGGTATGATGTTCCATCAATTGAGGAGCTTCTTCAAACGCTTAGTTCAGTTCCTGAAGCAATACGAACGAAGGTGAGAAATAATGCAGGCGGGCATTATAATCATAGTTTGTTTTGGACGATTATGAGTAAAGCGACGGGTCAAGAAGTAGAAGGCGTACTGAAGGATGCAATATTTAAAACTTTTGGTGATATAAAAACACTGCAGCAAAAAATTATTGACGCAGGACTATC
>CAYIXE010000054.1:0-5861 GCA_964367095.1 uncultured Gammaproteobacteria bacterium
CGTTTCTTTCAGAAAAACAGAGGGAGAAACCAACACGAAACTTTACTTAACTCGAAAATAACTTATTTATGCACGTAAGAACACACCTGGGTAGAGATGGAACTGCAATCACATTACATAAAAGCAATGCATTTGCTCCACCCGCACTGGTACAAACAATCCCCCTTGATATTCTTAAATATGTATACCGAAGGCACCCAAACTCTCCATTTATTGCAAAGAACAACGATGCAATAGCCTTTTGGAATTTATACGTTTAAATTCAAAATATAATATATTCGTGTATTACAAATTTAAACATCAAGAGATCTATATAGCATTCGAAGATTCTCAGCGTCATTCGGATTAGCCATATAATAGGTATGTAGCTGATCCCATAGGGGGCTCCGATATTATGAATCGGAAATTCATTATATCGTTAAATATTTTGCTTAGGAGGCAATTGACATGACGATAATTGTATTAAATGATCGTTTCATCAATAAATAATTCTATCCACCATGAATAAAACAAGGGAAATGATGCGATATCCATTTTTGACAGAAAAGCCTTTAGTACTTCCAAATGATTTGCAGGTAGATCTTGAGACAGGCGCAGTAACGAATCTCAACGGCAAGTATATAACTCATTTGGATACTCAATCAACAATCATTTTACGAATTCACCACCATCAGGTATTAAGTTCAAAAGAAGTTGCATTAAAATTTCAAAAAACAACTAATTTACGTATTACTCCGAGTGGAGTAGAACGGTATAGGTCTACAATATTAAAAAAACTCGGTTTAACATCATCGTCAAAAATATTTCCATCTCCTCAATTGCTTGGAAACTTAAATCCTAAACGTAAACGAAAATTCTAACATTGTAGTTATCTTAATTTTCGTCATCCTTCCGTTTATAGCTTGTTATTGATAAAATAGCATGAAGCCCTCGTAGCTTAACGGATAAAGTGCTTGTCTTCGGAACAAGTGATGGAGGTTCGATTCCTCCCGAGGGCGCAGAATAGTTTTGAGGACAAAACTTTCTGCGTAAACGCAAAAGAATTTATGAACGGAAATTTTCTGAGTAAACGCAAAAGAATTTATGAACGGAAACTTTCTGCTAAACTCAGAACAATTTCTAAGAAGAAATTTTCTGCGTAAACGCATTATGTGGTATTTGTACATTGCTCGCTGCAAAGATGATACGCTTTATACTGGAATTACTACCGATACACAACGAAGAGAGCTTGAACATAATACAGATAATCAGAGAGGAGCGAAATCGTTACGACATAAAAAACCTATTAAAATTGTGTATACAGAAGCTTTTACGTTACAATCAATGGCAAGAAAGAGAGACGTTGAGATCAAAGGATGGAAACGAAAATATAAATTAGAATTAATCAAGGAAAATGAGGGGTTTACCCAGAAATTTTGTGTGTAACACTGGTAAACGATTCAATCGAATTTAGGGTTTACCCCGAAAATTCAAAGAATTATTCGGGGCGTGTAGCTCAGCGGTAGAGCAGTTGCCTCTTAAGCAATTGGTCCTGGGTTCAAATCCCAGCGCGCCCACACTGTATTACTAAAATATGCACAGATTTAACCTTGAAAGACATTTAGCGGTAGAACACAAAAAAACAGCGCTTAGTGAATACTTGCGGGAGATTGTGTATGGCGGCAACGATGGGATCGTCACCACATTTGCAGTCGTTGCCGGATTTGCCGGCGCACAAACGAGCCCAACCTCCTCAGCTGTCCCAATTTTATCAGTCTTATTATTTGGATTAGCAAATTTACTGGCAGACGGCATATCCATGGGACTCGGGAGCTTTCTCTCTCTCCGGGCTGATAAAGATGTATATAAAATGAACAAGAGTAAGGAACAACACGAAATCATACATGATCCTGACAATGAATTTAGTGAAACAGTAGAGATACTGATGCGCAAAAAATTTACTAAACCAGACGCGCTCACCATAGCGCGCCTCTACCGATTAAATCCTTCGTATTGGCTGGAATTTATGATGAAAGATGAGTTGGAAATGAAAGATCCTGAGACAGAACATCCCATCTTCGTCGCGTTGGCAACCTTCATTTCTTTCGTCATTTTCGGAATTATACCGCTTCTTCCGTATATAACGCCTTTGCCTAAAGAGTATCTGTTTAAAGCGTCTCTTCTCTCTACCTTGGCGGCTCTTCTTCTTTTAGGCATCCTTCGCGGTATTGTCTCACAACAAAAATCCATTCGAGGAATTATGGAAACACTATTTGTCGGCGGTATTTCCGCAAGTGTCGCATACACCGTCGGGACGTTTTTTAGAATATAATAATCAGTCCTTTATGTAAGATGATCTCTCAATTTTCCTAAAAGATGATTTCTCAATTTTCACATCAGCAAGACCTTTAGTATGCTTGACTGATTGTAACGTAAATACAAAGCTCAATGAGCAGGTTGTAGGCTTTTTGCCTATAAGAATTTAAACCGTGCAAATTGAGAAATCAAAAAACGACGTAAATTGAGAGATCACTTTACAAATAATCAGTCCTTTAAATAGCGTTGACACCAAACTATCGCTATGACAATATTACTGTATGGGCTCAAAAGTCTTGATGATTTTGGTATGGTTTCCGCTCACATTGGGCTTGTTATTTTGTAATCTTTTCGTACTCTCCAGAATAAGTGCGCGTTCGTCAAGTCAAGCATACGAAAAAACGCGTATCTACCGAGTGCCCATTGCTTCCTCAGCACTTGATGGAAGCGAACAAGTGTTGGGAGCAACCATTGAAGCAGGAGATGCTAGAGCGCTCATTCTCTCCTCGTACCTTGCCAGACAAGAATCTCCCCTTGCCGAATTTGCCAACTATATTATAGACCGTGCCCAAGCGTATGGGATAGATTATCGCATGGTTCCCGCTATTTCCATGTGCGAGTCCGGTGGGGGGAAGCGAATACCCACAAAAGATTCATATAATGCGTGGGGGATTTCAGTCTATACTGGTCAGCTTTCCGGCAAAAAGTTTATAAACTGGATGTATGCTATAGACTGGGTCAGCAAATATATCAAAGAAAAATATCATGATCAGGGACTCACTGAACTCACTGACATCGGGGCCAAATGGGCGCCTCCATCTGTCGAAAATGGCAATTCCTGGGCAAACTGCGTCAATTTCTTTATGAACCAAATGCAATAGCATCGACCCATAGAGTATTGATTTAGCTTCAAATAGCGCGATGGTAAGGTATTTAGTCAAAACTTCAATAAGCCCATAATACTTGACATCCTGCTTGTTATAGGGTATACTCTCAAACAGATCCTAAGGTTTACTAATTTATTAGTTGGCTTTAGGGTTTTTTTATGAAAAAAATTATTACATTCATCTCACTTATGTTTGTGGCGTTAGCGACAGCCAGCCCTGTCGTAGCGAATCAAATTGCCGTAGCAGGCACATCAGCTGTTCCCAATTTTGTTTTAATTACTCCGGATTCGCGACTACTTCAATTAGAAACGTATCTCGACTCCCACAATTCGCCGCTCACAAATGACGCTGACTTTCTTATTGCGGAGGCTGATCGTTTAAATCTTGACTGGAGGCTTGTAGCGGCAATTGCAGGTACAGAATCAACCTTTGGCAAACACATCCCTTCAAACTCATACAACGCGTGGGGGTGGGCTATCTACACTGGTATGAAGGACGGGAAGCACTTTGCGTCTTGGAAAGACGGTATCACAACTGTATCTGAAGGGTTACGGTATAGGTACATAGATAGGGGAGCAAAAACTATCGAACAGATTGGAAGAATATATGCCGCATCCCCGCGATGGTCTCGCAATGTTCATTTTTTCCTAAAAGAAATTGAATTATTTAAGCCAGCCGCCACCAGTCTGCTGGCGATTACTATCTAAGCACGGTATAATTGAAAAGTAGTATCGCTCTCGTGGTGGAACTGGTAGACACGCAGGTTTTAGGAACCTGTGCCGTAAGGCTTAGAGGTTCAAGTCCTCTCGGGAGCACAAATATGAGTTACATTGAAATTCCTGCAAGACAAAATAGTTTTACTGACATTACAAAGGTCGATGTCGAGTCGTCTGCAATGGCTATTAAAAGATTAATGGAAGGTCTGCCGTTTAATCCAAAAGATGTCAAAACGGCAATTGACCTCTATTGTGGCAATGGCATAATTGTCGCCGGAGAACTTGAATATTTGCCAAATGCAGTAATTCATGCGGTTGATATTAATGACAATATATTATCGCGGTATTTACAAAAGCAAAAACGAGTAAAATTTCACCAAGGCTGGGTTTCTAAGGTTTTACTGAGCGGGCAACTACCCAAAGCAGACTTTATTTCCATATCGGATGCCTCGCGACACCACGGTTTAGATAGCATGTCTGCTTCACAACTTCAACAACTGACGACTGGTTATCTATTAACTATTGGGGACAATGCATATTTAGAGCGAGAGCCATATTTTAGAGAATTATTTACAAGAGTAAAAAATATCCCTGATCATTTTGCCGCAGTATGGAAAGCAAAATAATTTCACTTTGAAACATCCCTTGCTCTTTTGTCACACACTTCGTACTATAATTGTATGGGTCTTAAACGATTGCTTGTCACTTTTATTCTTCTTCTTTTAACTCTCACTCTCACAAGACCTGCGACCGCATCCTCTCCGCAAGCCTATCAGGATTTCCTTTTTCAATTTGATATCTATCGGCAGAAATTTAGTGATTATCGCGTGGCCCTCGGGGAATTTAAAAAATATAGTTCGCTCTCAAGCGAGCAGGATGCGCTCAATAAAGTAAAACTGCTTATAGCGCAGAGAAATCAAGTAGCACGTGCGTATTTTTTATTCCTCAACGAGAATCTCTCAGAAAATCCATCTATGCCGCCGACTGAGCTTGATCTCTATCGCAAGATAATCGTAAACGAAATAGCATTCCTTGATATACAAACCACTCTCGCACCATCACTTTCATCTCTTGCCGACGTTGAAAAGGTATCAGCCGAGTTTGTCAAACATTATCCCATTATGCAGTCGGCATTTCGGCAGGTGATTATCGCGACACAATTAGGATACTTGCGTTATTATGCAAAAAAATTTGATGCCGTCGCAACGAGCGCGCAAGCATTAATAAACGCGAGTCGATCAGCCAATACGGATAGTAAGCGCTCTACACTGGATCGCTGGATCTTAGCCCTTTCAAATAAACGCACTTTGCATCAGCAAAAAGTAGATGGTATACGTATTGGAGCTTTCAAGTTAACCGGTGATGTGGCGGATCAGGATCGCAAATTTACTCTCCTTCTTCAAGATCTTTACGATGCACGACAATATTTAGTAGAAGGCGCGTCTTTTTTTACTGAAGTAGAAAATGCGCTCAAATATGATGATTAAACCTATGGACATCGAACCCAACATACCATCCGTCGTAGTCAGTGAACCGCAAGCAAATGCTGAAACGGCAGTGCCACTTGCGCAACCTTCACCGCCATTTACACCATCCATGCCTTCAACTCCACCTATAAAAAAACCACCCTTGCCATTTATTCCGATAGTAGGCGGGATTATAGTCCTCATTCTTGTTTCTCTCCTGATACAATTCATCCTAAGTAAGCGAACTAATACCGTAACTGTTGAAATTGCCCCATCTCCGACCGTCGCTGCCACACCTACACCGATACGTAAAACCTCAGCACTCTTTGCTACTGAGGCCTTTGCATCATTTAGCGCTCAAAAGGCTTCATTTTCTTCTGAAGTAAATAATTTTTCCTTTCAGGAAGGACTCTTTACCCCACCCACACTTGATCTTGAACTCGGTATGTAACTTAACCTCTGAACTTTCGCATTTTGTGATTTCTCAATTTTCGTAG
>CAYIXE010000055.1:0-5823 GCA_964367095.1 uncultured Gammaproteobacteria bacterium
TTTCGGTTAGATGCAAAACCACCGTACGGTATCATCTTCGATTAGACAGCACTTTGTCTTTGCATATAAATATGATATCTAGTATGATTGAAAATAATTATGTCAGAACAAGTATCCCAGGTTACTAAGAAGGACGTTGAGAAGATCACAAATGAAAATAAACAAGCGTTTTACTCGCAGTGGCAGAAAGAAGCACATAGAGCGCAGCAAGCTGAAAAAGTTGCCAATCAGCATGCGCGAGATCGACTACAAGGATTGTCTGCTCCAGAGCTAAAAAGAGCAGGAGCAAAACAGATTCTTTATGGGTGGGGTTTGAGCATAGTACATGGAATTGGTGTTGGGTTGGGATACTTAGGTGGAGTTGGGGTGGCGCTTGGAACGAGTGCGCTTATTGGCGCAAGTGCACCAGCGTGGGCGGCAGGTATCGGTATAGCTGCGATAGGAGGGGGACTTTTGGGAGGATGGATTGGGGGGAGTGAGGCCACTGGATTGATTTATGAAAAAATTGTACGACGATTTGATAAAGAAATGCCTAAGTTGCAGAAAGCAGATTGGATAATAGGAACTGTTGTTGGAAATCCCGTCTTGTTTGCTGGTATACGAAATTTATTGGACGGATTCACTAAAATAGATGGCGGTGGTAATTTGAATCCTCAGTTTAGTCTAAACATTAAACGCACATGAAAACTGTACAACAAAAAATTCGCGATACAGTTCTTTTTATTCCTGAAGAAAAAGTAGAGATCTTGGTTGCGTTTGAGAGTTTTTCTCAGCTTGATCGAGAACAGCTGGAAGATATCATAGACGAGTACGATAAAGAATATCAAAACATTACCAAGAAATTTAAAGATGCTATGTTTCAAGAGCTTGAAAAAATACAGAATAATTCATCAAGCGAAGATAAATCGAGATTGGAAGCTGCTGTTGATCAGATAAAGCTCGGTTTGCAAACGATTCTTCCGGATATTAAATAAACCCCTATTTCACTATTTTTGAATCAAATCGTTGACGAGAAGGCTATGTAGGATATATACTATACGGTATTACGACGGAAGTGATAGGTGGGGTGACCCGCCTTTTTTAATAATTTTAATAAAAAATAAGTTACCCGCCATAACTTTCCTTTCGCCTTCGTTCATTCGAACAGCGGCTCAAGGAGCGTTTATCGGCGGGTCGAGAGGCCGCTAGCCTTCCGCGAAGATGCGGATCGGCTGCGGACACTACGATGCCGGCAGTTGTACGAAGCGAATTTGCTTTAGCGTTAAATCAGGTCGCAACCGAGCGAGGAATTGATGTGGCGGTCGTCATGGAGACTATAAAGGCAGCTATCTTGGCTGCATATCGCAAAGACTTTGGTTTGGATGAAACATTAGAAATTACCGTTTCGCTTGACGCTGATACAGGGGAAGCAAAAGTTATTAAAGAAGGTAAAGACGTCACGCCTCCGGGGTTTGGCCGCATTGCTGCCCAAACGGCAAAGCAAGTCATCCTGCAGAGGATTCGTGAAGCGGAGAAGCAAGCGGTACTGTCTGATTTTGAAGCAAAAGTTGGCTCAATTGTTCCTGGCATGATTTTGCGGTTTGATGGACCTAATATCATCGTTGATATTGGACGAACGCAATCAGTCATGTCGCCTCCAGAACAAAATCCTGCCGAACGATATCATCTCAATCAACGATTAACATTCTATATTGAGGGCATTCGTGAAACCATGCGCGGTAATGAAATTATTGTATCTCGTGCTCACAAAGGACTTATTCAAGGATTATTTAGCCGCGAAGTGCCGGAAGTTGCGCAAGGATCAGTTGAACTGCGTGTTATAGCCAGAGAAGCGGGGAATCGCACTAAAATTGCAGTATTTTCTTCAACCCCGGGTGTTGATCCTGTGGGATCATGTGTGGGTCAAAAGGGTGTTCGCGTGCAAGCAGTGATTGGAGAATTGGGCGGGAATGAAAAAGTAGACATAATTCAATGGAGTGAAGATGTGAAGCAATTTATCATAGCCTCCCTTGCTCCAGCGCATGATATTGACATCGTACTTAATGAAAAGGCCCAGTCAGCTCAAGTGACCGTGCCGGAAGATCAATTATCTTTGGCAATCGGTCGTGACGGAGGAAACGTGAGATTGGCCGCGAAACTTACGGGATGGAAGATAGATATTAAAGGCAAGGCGGTTGTGACACCTTCTGATACTTCCACGAAAGAAGAAGTAGTTGTTGAAAAAGAAAATCCAAATGAAGGTGAAGTTATAAAAGAAGTTCCCATAAAAGATGTTGAGCCAAAAGTGGTAAAAGCATCAAAAGAATAAGGTATGGCAACTGATTTTTTACTGAGCGAATATGGTAAAAAAAGCGATACAGCCAGAGTCTTTACTGCTCGTACAGGCAAGTCGGCCTCCCGTTATTGCCGTGTTGGGTCACGTGGATCATGGAAAAACCACACTTCTTGATACTATCCGTAAAGCCAATGTCGTAAGCCGAGAGCACGGCGGGATTACTCAGCACATAGGCGCGTATCAAATTTCAGTTCATACCAAAAGCGGCGCTGACAGAAAAATCACCTTTATCGATACCCCAGGTCACGAAGCCTTTGCCAAAATTCGTAGTCGCGGAGCAAATGTGGCAGACGTGGCTATATTAGTTGTGGCTGCAGACGACAGCGTCAAGCCGCAAACCATAGAATCTATCAAGCAAATTCAAGAGGCGGGAACTCCCATGGTCGTTGTCATTAATAAAATCGATGTACAAGGCGCAATGGTTGATAAGGTGAAAGCGGATCTTGGCAAGGTTGGAGTACAGCTTGAAGGTTTTGGCGGTGACGTACCATTTCAGGCAGTATCAGCCACCAAAGGCACTGGTATACCTGAGTTGCTTGAGTTGTTGCTTTTGGTTTGTGACATGAAAGGATTGACGGGTGATCTGAAAGCGCCGCTTTCTGCAGTTGTTATAGAAACCAGACTTGATAAATCAGTCGGGTTGGTAGCGACTGTTGTGGTCAAAGAAGGAACGCTTACGCGTAATATGACGCTGTATGAATTTGATGAGGTAGTTGCCAAGGTTCGCGCACTTTTGGATGAAACAGGGAAACAGATGATGGAGGCAGGTCCGGGAACGCCGTGTGAAATCATGGGATTTACAAAATTGCCGATAGTGGGTTCGATTATTACAAATATAAAAGGATTGATTCCGCGAAAAGTGATTGATCGAGTCGAGCAGCCGTCCAATGCTGTAGACTTTTTAGCAACTATGCTTGAATCAGACAAAAAAAAGTTAAAGCTGAGTATCAAAGCAGATGTTTCGGGCTCACTTGAGGCTATATTAGAGGCGTTGCCCAGTGAAAAAGTAGAAATTGTTCGTACGGGTTTGGGTGATATCACAGAGGCTGATATTTTAGAAGCGAAGGCGACAGGATCTGTCATGATTGGTTTTAACGTCAAGGCAAACGCTCCTATCGAAAAATTGGCGCGTGTGGAAAAGGTGATATATCGAACGTACTCAATTATTTATGAACTCCTCGATGAAATGAAAGACGTGGTAGATGGCATGACAGAAGTACTCTCTCTTGAGCGTGAACTTGGAAAGGGAATAATAATTGCTGAGTTTCCATTTGATAAAGATCGGATTGCAGGCACGAAAATCAGTGCAGGAAGACTTGCAAGAGGCGATAGTGTACGCATAATGCGAAAAGACGAGGAAATTGCCCGCGTACGCATAAAGTCACTTCACAGGGGAAAAGACGATATCACGAAAGTTGAAGCAGGGGGAGAGTGCGGTGTGTTATTTGACAAAAAAGTTGATTTTATGCTCCAAGATGATATAATCCCCTACACTACAGGATAGTTGGTTAGTTAATTAGTAGGACCAGTTACTTAGTTAATTAGTAATGAATTTGGTCTTTCTAAGTAACTAATTAACTTGTGTTCCTAACTAACTAATTATGGACTACGAACAAGCATTAGCCAAAGCCAAAGACATCGTCACGAGTGCCAAAGATATCGTGATCGTCACGCATACAAATCCTACAATGGACAGTATGGGGGGCAGCTTGGCGCTTGCATTAGGTCTTGTATCCCTCGGCAAATCAGCGACTGTTTTGTGTTCAGATCCCATGACGGTTGAATTATCCAGTTTTGTGGGGGCTGATAAAGTATCAAAAGAATTCGGTAAGAAGAATTTTGTGATTTCTTTAGATTATGAAGACGGATCTATAGAGAAAGTTAGCTACAATATAGAAAATAAGAAATTTAATTTAGTGGTAGAGCATAGAGCAGGGTACGAGCCGTTTACTGCAGATAAGGCAAAGTATTCATATCAGGGTGCAACGGCTGATTGTATTATCACGGTCGACACAGTGCATTTTGGTGAGTTTGGAACACTTTATACAGATAACAAAGAGAGTTTTTCCGGAAAATCTATTATCAATATTGATAGACATAATGAAAATACCAACTATGGAGCGATTAATTTGGTTGATCCCGTCGCATCATCTTCGTCAGAATTAGTGGCAGAATTCTTAGCTACCCTTGGTGTGAAGTTGACGACTGATATCGCCACAAATTTGTTAAATGCGATTTATTCGGCTACTGATTCCTTTAAACACGCAAATGTTACATCTATGGCTTTTGAGGTCGCATCCGTGTGTCTTAAAGCGGGAGCCAAGCGATTTGGTGTGGATAATCCAGTGGTATCACAGCCACAATCACCAGTACCATCACAACCAGTTATTTCTACGCCGATTCAACAAGAGCCAGCTCCAACATTTGTCGCACCACAAGTACAACCAATAGTATCAACACCCGTGCAGCAAGTTCAGCCAACGATTCAATCAGCACCTATTGATGTGTCACACGTTTCGAATGGTCAGCCTGTTCAATCAGCGCAGCCTTCCCAGCCGATAGATCCAAAAACGCCTCCACCATCTGATTGGCTAAAGCCCAAAATTTTCAAAAGCTCGTCCTCAATTGAGTAAAAAGAAAGGGTGCAAAGCTAGTCCACCCTAAGGGTGGGTAGTAAGCAGCTGTTTACTTCAGATGATATAATCCTTGTATATGGTAAAGACTTCTCAACGAGTATTACAGTATGAATTGCCACTTGATATTAAGCGGGATTGTTCTGGTGGATTTGTAGCAGTTTGTACAATTTGGCCTGCGTGTTATGCAGAAGGTGAGACCATTGATGAAGCAGTATTGGAAGTAACTGCAGTCGCACAATCTCTTATTGAATTGTATACAGAAGAAGGACTTACGATACCACTTAAACGCGGGAAAGAGCGATCTCTTTTAGATCAGCCATTTATGATCCCCGTTTTCGTATCTGCATGAAGCCATTGAAATATAGAGAGATTATCAGGAAGACAAGAAAGGCTGGTTTTGTTTTTCGTCGAAATACGGGCGGTACGCATGAAATTTGGTGGAATGAAAAGAAGAAGACAACATGCGTTATACCGCATCATCACGAAATTAAATCAGGAACAGTAAAAAGTATTGTTAAGCAAATGGAAATGACTGAAAAAGAATTTTTATCGTTATAAATCAACCTTCTGGTTGTCTTGGATTCCTCTAGTAGAAAATTTCTGGAGAATATTGTATAATGAGTGTCTTGGGAGTGTAAATGAATGACTCCTCTCGACATAATACTATGGTTAAAACAGCAAAAATAAAAGTCGCCTCATCGGCGACCCGCAAAGGCGGAAAGGAAGTCAAAAAAGCCGTTGCGCCAAAAAAAGTTAAGAAAGTCGTTAAAGTAACCCCACTTCGTCCTGCAAAGCGAGACTCCGCGGGACAAGTAAAAGTTTCTAAAGTAAAAAAGACAGGGGAATCTGTTG
>CAYIXE010000056.1:0-5542 GCA_964367095.1 uncultured Gammaproteobacteria bacterium
AAGTGAACTGGTGTCCATCATGCAAGACAGTTTTGGCTGACGAGCAGGTTATCGAAGAAAAATGCGAGCGTTGCGGGAATATAGTAGATAATCGATTGTTAGAACAATGGTTTTTCAGAATTACCGCGTATGCGGGAAAACTGCTGGAAAATATACCCAGCCTCAACTGGTCAAACAAGGTTTTGATTGCACAAAAAAATTGGATAGGGAAAAAAGAAGGAATTAATGTTGATTATCTAATTGATGGAATGGATGAATGTCTAAAAGTTTTTACAACTGCTCCAGTAAATTTTGGAATGACATTTTTGGTATTGTCTGTAGAACACGATGTAGTGCGGCGTATTGTCAGTGGTGAGTTGAAAGTGCCAAAAAATATTCGTGCTGATATAGCAGCGTATGTGACAATAACTCTAAAAAAAACCGCACAAGAACGTATATATGAAAGTAAAGAAAAGACTGGTGTATTTACCGGATTATATGCAATTAATCGAATAAATAATAAGAAAGTACCAATTTGGGTTACTGACTTTGTACTTGGCAATGTTGGCACGGGTGCAGTTCAAGGATGTCCTGGTCATGATAAAAAAGATTTTCAATTTGCAATAAAATTTGGTTTGCCTATTATTCGCGTGATTGTTGGTGCTGATGGCGACACTTCTGACATAACACATGAAAAACAAGTCATTGAGCATGGCATGAAGGGGAATTTTGTTAATTCAGAATTCTTAAATGGTTTGGGACTTGAGGAAGGCTTACAGAAAACTATGGATTATTTTGAAGAAAAAGGTTGGGGCAAGCGCGTCACGACGTACCATTTACGCGACTGGCTTATCAGCCGTCAACGTTACTGGGGCCCGCCGATTCCGATGATTCATTGTTCTGCGTGTGAAAAAGTCGGCAAAGGTGAAAGACCTGATATTGCCGGTTGGTACACCGTGAAAGAATTAGAATTACCCGTGATTTTGCCCCGCATTGAGGATTATAAACCAGGCGATGACGGTATTGCCCCATTAGCCAAGCACAAGGAATTTTATGAAACGATCTGTCCGGGATGTGGGGGGAAAGCATATAGGGAAACAGATGTGTCTGATACATTTTTAGATAGTTCGTGGTACTTTTTGAGATATCCAAGTATCGGATTTGACAAATTGGTCAAATTAGACCTATTAGACCAATCAAATAATCTTCCCTGGAATCCATCAATCACGAAAAAATGGTTGCCCGTCAGTATGTACACTGGTGGAGCTGAACATTCCGTCTTGCATCTTATGTATTCTCGATTTGTGACGATGGCGCTTAAAGATTGGGGATATTTAAGCTGGGATGAGCCATTTCCCAATTTTTACGCGCATGGATTGGTGATTAAGGATGGCGCGAAAATGAGCAAAAGCAAAGGAAACGTCGTGAATCCGGATGAATATATCAAATTATACGGATCTGATGCACTTCGCCTGTATCTTATGTTCATGGGGCCGTTTTCAGAAGGTGGAGATTTTTCTGATAGCGCGATGGAGGGAATGAGCAGGTGGCTCAATCGAGTCTGGAGACTCGCGATGCGAAGCATCGTCAAATTTGACCAATTAGACCAATCCGACCAATCAATAGTTCAAAAAACGCTTCACAAATTGGTGAAGAAAGTTGGCACAGATACCAGTACCCGTCATTACAATACCGCAATATCTACCATGATGGAATTTACGAATAAATTTGGCACTCTCTCTCATCAAGCGCTACGCACGTTTTTGCTTGTCCTAGCGCCCTTCGCACCACATATTACTGAGGAGCTTTGGGAGCGGATGCAGTCGTCAGTCGTCACCCGCCTGCAAGCGCCTGAGTGCAGCGATGGCGGGCAGGGTCATCAGTCGTCAGATAGCTTTTTTTCCATCCACCAACAGCCTTATCCAACGTACGATGAAAAAGAAACGTTTGATGATACGGTCACCATCATCGTTCAGGTCAATGGGAAACTTCGCGACTCAATCGTTGTTGATAGGGTAAGTGCCGGTAATAAAGAAAAAATTGAGGCTATAGCACGCGATTTGGGAAAAGTGCAGAAATACCTTCAGGGGGTCACGGTGAAGAAAGTAATCTTTGTGTCAGAAAAACTTATAAACTTTGTCGTATAATTGAAAAGATGACAAAGAAGCTAACAAAAAGGGTTCAAAGAATTAGTGAAAAGATCAGGTACGTCTTATTTGGATCCTCTAATCGTCCAACGGTTTATTTTACTCAATCTGATGGTCTTGAAGACATGTATGCTGCTGCCAATCAGGGAATCCAGGAAGAAGTTGAACGAAAAAGGGAGGCTTTTCATGCAAAGCAAGCATTAGAACGTCAGAAGGCTCAAAATAATATATTGAAAACAAAAGAAACGACTAGGCTAGAGTTGATTGCAGCAAAAAAACATGGTTCTGAAATCCTGAGAAGATTACGCAATGCATCAAGAGGCGGCGGTGCTTCAAATGTAATATATGCGTCTATAATAGAGACTTGGAGGACAGAGCTTGAAGATGTAAATGATAACATTAAGAAATTGACCGAAGCGTTGAAGTCGGAATAACAACGTTTTTTCTTGAGGTATGGTTTTGGAAAGCGAACCATCAGAGAAAGAATCTCTGTTTATTACCTACAAAGTGCCTATTCTCTTGGGGTCCTCAAGTCTTCTATTAATAGTGCTTTCTATATATCTTCTCATCAAAACGTATCAAGCTCCGGATCCCATTCAGTTTATTACGGCTGGCGACAAGCAAGCGACGTCAAGCGGTACACAGTCAGAATTATTAATCGACGTTTCCGGTGCAGTGAAAAACCCCGGCGTGTATCGTTTAGCCTTTGGCAGTCGGGTCGATGATGCGATTGAGGCCGCCGGCGGGATGACGAAAGATGCAGATTTGGAAAAAATAGCCACGAGTATCAATCGCGCAGCAAGAGTATCAGACGGCGCCAAAGTATTTATTCCGGGAAAAAAAGATGAAACGAGCGTTTCTTTAGTGCAATCATCAAATACCGTGAGTACGGTGAGTATCAATTCAGCCAGCTCTGCTGATTTAGAGCGTCTGGATGGGATAGGCCCAGCGACCGCGAAAAAAATCATTGCAGGCCGCCCGTATGCACGGATCGAGGAGTTGGTCGAGAAAAAAGCCATAAGTGCGAGTTTGTTTGAAAAGCTAAAAATACAGTTGACCTTGTAATGCCCTATGGCACCCTTTTCTGTAAATGAATTGACCAATATACTCGCTCGATTATTGCCTGATCCGCACGCAGGACTTTTGGCAGGACTTCTTTTTGGTACGAAAGCAACACTCCCCAAAGAACTCTACAATCAGCTGGTCAGTACGGGCACTATTCATATCATCGCGTTATCAGGCATGAATATTACCATCCTTATCGATTTGGTGGCGAGCATCATAGGTACTTTTGTGAGCAAACGTGTGGCGAGCATGCTCACAATCGGCGTTATTGTCTCCTTTGTATGGTTTGTGGGCCCTAGTGCTACCATCATACGGGCCGCTATAATGGGCTCGTTGACCCTTATCGCACTGGTATTTGGTCGACAGAGTTGGGCGCTTTTGTCTCTTGCACTGGCAGTTGGCGGTATGTTAATGCTAAACTTTGCATGGCTTTCTGATATTTCCTTCCAGCTTTCCGTGCTTGCCACCCTTGGCATTATTCTCTTTGGAAAAACGATGAAACCTCATGAAAATGGAAATTTTTTTATAAAAGCACGGGAAGAAGTTTTTTATTTTCTCAAACAAAATTTTCAATTAACGCTTGCCGCGCAAGTGTTTACCGTCCCCCTTATTTTTTTTCATTTTCACCGATTGTCGCTGATCGCACCGATTACCAATGTCGCAATTGCATGGGTTATCCCGCTTGTGACGACTCTCGGGTGGGTCGCAAGTATTTCCGGATGGGTGTGGTTGCCGCTCGGATTTTTACCCGCGTGGATGAGTTGGGTACTGCTTGAATATCTCATACGGACAGTCCAAACCTTAAGTCGGGTGCCATTTGCCAGTGTGGGGCTTTGACTGGATCATACTATATAGGCGCGAGGCTAGGTGCTCGAGATTTTTATAACCGATTGATAAGTTTTATAGGATATAGGTTTTTTAGAAAACGTACTGCGGGAATATAAAATTGCTGTGTATTCGTGTTCATTTATTAAAGCTAAATACGAGAAACTATGTTTCAATTGCGATACGGCTATTTTATATCTGGTATTCTTACAGGCCTTGTCGTTCTCGTTCAATTTTTGGGAACACTTACCGATAGAAACATAAAAATAGTTCATTGCAGTGTCGGACAAGGAGATGCTTCCTATGTGAGATTCCCGGACGGCAGAGACATGGTGATTGATGGCGGACCCAATGATGCAGTGATTTCTTGTCTTTCCAAATACATGCCGTTTTGGGACAGACACATCGATATTGTTTTATTGACTCATCCGCAAAAAGATCACATGCAGGGATTGCTGACGGTACTGGATCGTTATGACGTGGGGTATCTTGTCTTGAGTGATGTGGTCAATAATACAGAAGGGTATGAAAAATTAGTATCCATTGTCGACAGGAAAAAAATTCCGGTAAAGTTTGTGACCCTAGGCGACCGTATAACGGTTTCAAATGTGACGATGACTATACTGTGGCCATCGGCCGAACAAATTGTCCGCATGAAGCCTTCTGTAGCCTCAGGTGCTGGTTTTTCCCAGCAGGTATTAGGGACTTCATCGACAGACCTCAACGATGGCAGTATCGTCTTCTGGTTGCGATACGGCACATTTGATGAAGTATTTACGGGTGATGCGGATACACGGGTGGAAAAAGAGTATCTCGGCACCCCATTATCCACTGATGGCATTGAAGTGCTGAAAGTACCCCATCATGGCAGCAAAACCGGTATGAGTGCATCGTATCTTTTGTGGCTCAAACCCAAACTTGGCATCATTTCTGTCGGCAAAAATTCCTACGGTCATCCTGCTGATTCAATATTGAAGCTGTTAGAACAAGCCGGCGCGAGCATCAAACGCACTGATCAAGCAGGTGATGTGCAAATAGTGAGTGATGGGAAAGTGTGGCGCGTACGCTAATTTAGCTTCGCAAGGCCTGGCCTTGCGAAGCTAAATACCTCCCGGAGTAGCAGATGCTGTTGGGGACGCTTTCGCAAAGTAATCATCCCCGTCGTGTTTCTGATAACCGTGATAGAATGAGGAAGAATTAAGGAATTTAGCATGGATAATCAAAAGCAAACAAGGCCGGGTTACGAGTATTTGGTAGTCTACATGCTGGGAAAAGTTATTCAGGATTTAACGTTCCAATTCTGTCAACGCTTTCTTAAATCCCCAAAAGACCCAACATACCCTAATTTAAAGCTGGTTGAGCAAGCCAATGGTGCCGCCCGCAGTAATTCCCAAAACGTTGCGGAAGGATATACAGGCGAGTCGCTCAGTAGTTATATCATGCTTGTGGGGGTGGCCAATGGTTCCAATGAAGAATTAGCCAAGGACTTTGAAGATTATTTGCGCCAACGGAATCTTCCGATTTGG
>CAYIXE010000057.1:0-5407 GCA_964367095.1 uncultured Gammaproteobacteria bacterium
ATTTCTAGTCGGGACGATGACTGATGCATAAATTATCTTTTCTGCTTTCTTTTTCATAGAGGATTAGTATATCATGAAAAGACTTAAAAATATGAAAAAAGTTATTGTCACGACAACAATAAATCCAGTTACAGAATCAATCAACAGATTTCAGCACATGAAAGGATGGGAACTCGTAGTTGTGGGAGATAAAAAAACTCCATCTGATTATTACTTGGATAACGGTCTTTATATTACGCCAGAGATGCAAGAAAAGTATGACAAAGAATTATCCGATGCCATAGGATGGAATTGTATACAACGAAGAAATATCGGATATCTTTGGGCGTACGATATGGGGGCTGACATTATAGCCACGGTTGATGACGATAATATCGCACTTGATGGATGGGGTGAAAATTTAATAGTTGGGACAGAGGCTGACGTCGCGTATTATAAAAGTAGTGACCTAGTATTTGATCCGATAGGGCTAACAAATTATCCACATTTATGGCATAGAGGGTTTCCATTGCAGAGTATTGCGAAACGCGCATATCCTGTGAAGGAAACCAAAAAAGTAAGAGTTGATGTGCAGGCAGATTTTTGGAATGGTGATCCTGATATTGATGCTGTGTGTCGTATGATTTATGCGCCAAATTGCATATTTGATGTCAAGTATTTCCCGTTTGCGACAAATACCATGTCGCCATTTAATTCGCAGAATACCTTTTTACATAAGTCAGTGATGAAGGATTATTTTTTGTTTCCAGGCGTTGGACGAATGGACGATATATGGGCAGCGTATTATTTAGAATCCCTTGGATATCAGGTTGTATACCAAAAAGCGTCAGTCAGACAGGATCGAAACGAGCATGATCTTACTAAAGACATGAAAGCTGAGTATCTAGGATATGAAAATAATTTATTGATGGTGTCTGAATTAAAAAAAGATTCAAATGCAATTAGAAAGTATTTACCAAAAAATGCTTTGAGGAGTTTTGATCTATATCAAAAACATTTTCGTTAGTTAAAGAGATTTAACTTGTCTTTCTATCCACTCATACGTTTTTGTAAGTCCATCTTTTAATTTTGTTGTTGGTTTCCAACCGAGTTTTTTTTGTATTAATCTGTTATCAGATGATCGGCCGCGAACTCCCAACGGGCCTTTGATGTGTTTGATGGAGAGTTTTTTTCCTGCAATGTCCATGATCATAACTGCTAATTGATTTAACGATACCATTTCTTCTGAACCGATATTTACGGGTTCTGAAAAAGTTGAGTCCATGAGTTTTCTGACACCGTTTAAGCATTCGTCAATGTAAAGATATGACCTTGTTTGTGTACCATCCCCCCACATTTTTATAGTGCCGTCGTTTTTTGCTTCTGCTACTTTTCTACAAATAGCAGCAGGGGATTTTTCCTTACCGTTATTCCAGCTGCCTTCTGGGCCAAATATGTTATGGAATCGGGCAATATGAACATTTAATTTGTAATTTCTTTTGTACGCCAAAAACATACGTTCTCCAAAGAGTTTTTCCCAACCATATTCACTATCAGGCGCTGCGGGGTAGGCTGAGGATTCTTCACAGTTTGGATTATTGGGGTCTAATTGGTTGCGCTCAGGATAGATGCATGCTGATGATGAAAAGAAAATATTTTTGATTTTAGCAAGCTGTCCAAAGTGCAATATATTAAGATTGATTTGTGCGGAGTTGTGCATCACATCTGCATCATGGTCTCCTGTGAATATATAGCCAGCACCGCCCATGTCTGCTGCTAGCTGGTAGACTTCATCAAAGGGAAGGTTAAGTATTTTTTTACATATCTGTTGATTTCGAAGATCGCCAACGATGAATTCATCAGCTGCAGTTTTACGGTATTCTGGTTTTTTAATATCCACCCCTCTCACCCAGAATCCTTCAGTTATTAATCGTTTCACAAGATGCGAACCGATGAAACCGCCAGCGCCGAGAACGAGTGCAGTTTTTTGTCTATATGTTTTCATAAAGAGGGATACCGACTATACTATGTGATGTCGAGTACTTCGTCAACCGTAATAAATACGGTTAGTTTATTCCTCTGGGCAGGAGTGCTAATTTTTGGTACGCTGAAAGAGTGATTACAGAAGCTGAGTATTGGTTGGCCTTTTCGGTGTTTCCGGGGATTGGACCCATGCGATTTGGACTTCTGCGGCAGTATTTTGGATCAGCCAAGGCTTCGTGGAACGCCACTGTATCTGATCTTTCAAAAACTGGATTAGGAGAAAACCTTATCGTATCGTTTGATAAATTTCGTCATGAGTTTGATATAAGCGGCTACAAGAAGAAGCTAAAGGACCTCCACGTTACCGCGTTGACCCTTGATGATCCGCGATATCCCAAACGACTTCATGAAATTTCTGATGCGCCAATTGTTTTGTATGTGATGGGACAGCGGACAAGCGAACCCATAAACATGGATCGAACTATCGCAATCGTTGGGACGAGAAAAATTACTCCGTATGGCACGGAGATCACAAAAACATTTGCTCAAGAGCTTTCTTTTGCGGGTATGACGATCGTCTCCGGAATGGCGTATGGTGTGGATGCGGTCGCGCATCAGGCGGCTATTGATGCGGGAGGAAAAACTATCGCAGTGTTAGGGTGTGGTATCGATGTCATAGCGCCGGCAAGTAACACGAAATTGTATCACGACATTATAAGCGGTCATGGAGCAATTGTTTCAGAGATGCCATTGGGACTCAGGCCCGGAAAAGGATTATTTCCTGCACGAAATAGAATTATAAGTGGGTTAAGTCTTGGCGTCGTGGTTACTGAGGGGGCTGATGATAGTGGGGCGCTTATCACAGCTCGGTATGCTCTCGATCAAGGACGCGAGGTGTTTGCAGTCCCAGGACCCGTGACGAGTCTTTATAGTAAGGGGCCGAGTAAACTCATAAAAAATGGCGCGAAGTTAGTGGAATCAGCTCAAGATATTCTTGAAGAATTACAATTTGAATCATTGACCAAATCACTGCGGCCGCATGATATTGGTCAATACAAATTTGCTTCAGTATTGACGTTAGATGAGAAAAAAATAGTAGAATATCTTATTGATAGACGTTTGTCTATTGATGAACTTGTGCGGGCAACGAATTTGACAATTCAGGTAATTGCCGCTACTCTAACGGGTCTTGAGATTAAGGGAGTGGTCAAGGATTTTGGGGAGAAGGAGTACGGATTAGTGTAATGACAAATCTACAAATGGCAAATAAACAAATAAATTATTAAATGTGTTAATGATTAAATGAATTCGATCATTGATACATTATGCATTTATTTGTAGATTGGTAGATTTGTTTATTTGTAGATTATTATATGAAACTAATAATAGTAGAATCACCAACCAAGGCAAAGACATTGTCCAAATTTTTAGGCAATGCGTATCATATCGAAGCGTCGATGGGGCATGTTCGTGATCTTCCAAAAAGCACGTTGGGGGTAGATGTAGAGCATGACTTTGAGCCGCATTACATCATTCCGCGCGATAAAGTGAAGCATGCAAATGCACTGAAAAAAATTGCTAAAAAAGCTGATGAGATACTGTTGGCAACAGATCCTGATCGCGAGGGAGAGGCGATTGCGTGGCATGTGGCGGCGATATTAGAAAATAGTAAACAGAAAGTAGAAAATAGTAAGAAAAAGAAAATTGAAGATGGTGTCCTGAAGACTGAAAGCTTCAAGCGTATTGTCTTTCACGAAATTACGGAAACAGCAATTAAAGAAGCGCTTTTACATCCTAAAACAATCGATTTGCCACTTGTTGATGCACAGCAGGCACGAAGAATTCTTGATCGACTTGTAGGATACAAACTGTCACCGCTTTTGTGGCAGAAGTTATCAAAAAAGTGGTTATCTGCAGGGCGGGTGCAATCTGTGACCGTGCGTTTAATTGTTGAGAGAGAGCGGGAAAGAGAAAAATTTAAAAGTGTGGAGTACTTTACGATAGATGGTGAGTTTGTTCAGGGCGCTTTGGTCGCTTCGTCAAATTCTCGTGTCCTGCGATCCTCGCAGAGCGAGGCCCCTTCGGCGCAGGGCTCGAATTTGTCGAATCTTCCCGCGCCAGTACTCGCTACTTTAGTTTCTAAAGACAATGTGAAGTACGAGAGCACATTGGCTTTTGACCTTTTTGACGGAAAATATACGACGTCTGTCACCTCAATTCGATCAGAACCACAAGCCAGTAGTATTATTTCAGATCTTAAAGAACCGTTTACCGTATCAGCTGTAGATAAAAAGGAAATACGAAGAAGTCCGCCTGCTCCCTATACGACAAGTACGCTTCAGCAAGACTCGGGACGAAAGCTTAGCTATTCATCGAAAAAAACGATGCAGTTGGCGCAAAAACTCTATGAAGAAGGGTTTATTACATATCATCGTACCGATAGCGTCAATCTTGCGGAAAAATTTATAAGCGAGACGCGTGCATTCATAAAAAAAACATACGGAGAAAAATATTTGCCCAAGGAGTCCAAGGTATTTAAGACAAAATCAAAAGTCGCTCAAGAAGCGCATGAGGCGATTAGACCAACGAATGTGACAGTTAACAGTTTACAGTTAACAGTTAACAGTTCAGACATGAATAGAGATCACGGCCGACTGTATGAAATTATTTGGAAACGGGCGATCGCATGCCAGTCAACTGATGCAGTGTTTGATGCAACAACGATAGATATAACAAGTAATAATTCCCTGCCTGCCGGCGGGCAGGGATATGTATTTTCAGTCTCGGGTTCAGTGATAAAATTTGACGGATATCTTCGCGTGACTGGAAGAGACGTTGAAGATAAGCTGATACCATCGGTCGCGGTTTCCGATGTACTGCATTTACAGTCGGCAACGCCGGTGACGCATACGACCAATCCGCCGCCTCGATATACGGAGGCGAGCTTGGTGAAAACGCTGGAAGAAAAAGATATCGGACGGCCGAGCACATATGCGCCGATTATTTCTACCATTATCGATCGCCAGTATGTGACGCGTGAGGAAAAAAAGTTAGTGCCGACGGAGTTAGGATGCATGGTGACTGATTTTTTGGTGAAATATTTTGGATCGATCATTGATTTGCCATTTACGGCAAAGATGGAGGCTAATTTGGACGCGATCGCAAATGGCGAGAAAAAGTGGCAGCCAGTTATCCGAGAATTTTATGAACCGTTTGAAAAAATATTAGCATCTACCTATGAGACCGCAGAAAAGGTGGCACTTTCAGAAGAAGCTATTGATGAAAAATGTCCAAATTGTACGAGCGCCTTGGTGATACGTACGGGAAAATTTGGAAAATTTGTCGCGTGTACCAATTTTCCCACGTGTACCTATACGAGGCAGTACGGAGAAAAAATAGATGTGCAGTGCCCAAAGTGCGGCAAGAGTATTGTGGTGAAAAAAAG
>CAYIXE010000058.1:0-5242 GCA_964367095.1 uncultured Gammaproteobacteria bacterium
GTAGGAAAACAAAAGAGGTCTAAATCACCAACACTTATTGTCTATTTAGCCCAAATTATAGTCCACCCTAAGGGTGATAAAATACTCAAGAATCTTTTCGAGGAGTTAAAGATGTTCTATCTAAAAGCAATGCGGGCTTTTTGAAAAATCTCTGCAGCTTGTTTATAAACGCCCCGTTGCAAATTTTTGTCAAAGGGCACTTCTATACCATCCTTATAAGCTGCGTATTTTTTGTTTGAGACACCACTTTTAAATACTCTTAGTTTATTTATTCGACTCAGCTCAGTATAATCATCTAACTCTTGTTCTCGAAGCCCTAACGTAACGCTATAATTCGACTGATCCCCTCTGGCTCCGCTGACATGAACTTCAACTCTATCAGCTCCGTGTCTTGCAGACAATAGCTCTTGAAGTGATATTGCGTTCGCAGTATTACAAAGGACAACATGTAAGCGCATGCCGTCGGGTAAAGTATCTCTTTTTTCGTGAAGAACTGATTTCCCTTCTCGTGGAATCTTCAGAAGAAGTGAAGCAAGCTTCTTTGCTTCTTTTTTGAACACGGCTCTTTCTGCCAACACTTGCGCATTATCTCGCCTCTCTTGATTCCACATTAAAAAATTAGAAAATAGACCACCTCTTGTCTCTTGCCAATTATTCATAGTGTAAGCACTATATCATATCTTATAGTTTCAGTCAAGAATCTATATAAATTAAAACTGTTTCAATTTCGTCCCAACACCTGTAATGAATTATTAGCATCGGGTTATTGGTAACTCGATAAATATGCGTGTCATGTTGTCATGTTTTAAAACATGATAACATGAAAAATTATATATCAAGATATATAAATAACTGTATGATCATTCTAATGGGCTCGTTGGCTAATTACTTCATAGTAATTTGCGATTACGGCCCTTTGTGCCGAACCGATACATTCAAGTTATTATCGGATGAGGCCTTAGTAACTAAGCAACGAGTTTTGCTAATTAACTTTACCTACACAAAATCCATCCAGTGGGGGTCGACTTCGACAGTGAGATCTACGTATACTTTTTTGCCGGAGGCCACCTCTAGTTCTTTGCGAGTCGTCGCACCAATTTCTTTAACGACTGACCCTTTGGCACCGATGATCATGCCTTTGTATCGATCTTGAGACGTGAGTATGCGCGCTTTTATGTAGAGCACACCATTTGCGCGCTCATCTAACTCATCTACGACCGTCGTGAGGGAATATGGCACTTCTTTGCGAAGGGTTAAAAATGCTTTTTCACGAATAATTTCTCCGACAAATATTTTGCTATCAAGATTTAGCCCCGGTTGCACCAAGTCTTCTCTCATGGTAATTGGCTCTCGCTCGGGAAGATGATCAAATATAGCAGAGAGAAGTACGGGAATATGTTTTTGCATGAGGGCGGATACTTCTACTGTCGCGTCAAATTCGTCTTCCATAAATTTATACTGTACGATGTGAGTAGGCGATTTGATATCAACTTTGTTGATGACAAGAATTTTTGGTTTGTTGACTTTTCGTACCATGCCAAGGGCTTTATTTTCTTCTTCTGCACGTTCCCGTGTGTGATCTACAAGATAGACGATCATATCAAGACTTCCATCAAGCGCTGTTTCAGTCCGCAAATTTATGCGTGCGGCTATCTGATCTTTGATTTTTGAAAAAACTCCCGGTGTATCGACAAAAATTATTTGTCCGCGATCATCTTCATACACAGCCTGTATAGGGAAGCGCGTGGTTTGGGGCTTTGGCGACGTTATAGACACCTTTTGCTTTAGTATTGCATTAAGAAGTGTGGATTTTCCGCTATTTGGACGCCCAACGATAGCCACGATTCCTGCTTTTTTCCCTATTTTGTTTGTCATGCAAGCCTAATTGTACCATAAAATACTGCTATAATGGCGGGTATGGAGCACGTGAATCGTCGCGATAGAGCACTACTGATTGCCTCTAAGAATGGTGACTTATCTGCATTTGAAGATCTCGTCAGGTTATACGAACGTAAGCTTCTTCGAGTAGTAGGCCGCATCGTCTTTGATCCTTATGTTGCGCAAGAAGTGGTGCAGGATGTGTTTGTCAGTATCTATCAGTCATTTGCAAGTATTGATGAAAAGAGGCCGTTTGCGCCATATCTTTATACTGTGGCCAAAAACGCGAGCATATCGATCTTGAGAGTTAAAAAACGAGGAAAAGAGGTCGCACTTGAGGATGTATATCCATCGCATGTGAATATCGAAAAAGAGTATATGGATAAAGAGAAAGGCTTACGAATACAAGAAGCCTTAAATACTTTACCTTCTAAATATCGAATACCTATTCGACTCTACTACTTTGACGATGTATCATACGAAAAGATAGCAAGTATTCTTAATATGCCGATAAATACGGTCCGCACACATTTAAAACGAGCAAAGAAGCTTCTTGGAGAAATGTTGAAGATATGAAATCTACACGCAATATAACAGCAAGAGTCATGAAGAGAGTAGTCGGCATAGAGAAAAAAATGTTGGGTAAAACATTGGCAATGCTGTTAATCGTTTTTACATCGATGTTTGTAATATTTGCTGTCGTAATAATCGCATTTATTAAAGATGTGAGAGACTTAGGGACGTGGGATGTGTTGACGTTATTTTGGGAGGATAGAGAGATAGTAGCTGATTATTGGCGTGATGCGTTATCGACATTTTGGTTGGAAGTGCCTAATGCGTATATCTTTATTTTGCTTGGGGTGCTTGTCATTTCATGGATTATTTATTTCCGTACCCGAGAAAAACGAAAAATGTACTCTTTACGATCTCAAAAACTTGCATCGTATGAGAAATCGAGTAAGATAGTAAGGGAAAGGGTTTTTTAATGAATAAAAAGATTGCGTATAGTATCGGATTGTTGTTTCTTGTGGGGATTGTTTTTTTTGGGATATATCGACAGCGAGTTGTAGAAAAAAGCGCCTCTATCCAACGAGTAGTACCGACCTCGATTGATACGAAAGTATTGAATCCTACCATTAGTACTACCGAGAATCAGACACCTATTTTGACCAATGCGGGATTGTCATTGACACTTAATAGTCCGACCAACGGACAAACAGTGACCACGAGTCAAATTACTGTAACAGGAAAAACAACCCCGAAAGCAGAAATTTTTATAAACGATTTAGAATTATCGGCAGATGCAAATGGTAATTTTTTACAAATAGTGTCGCTTGAAGAAGGGGAGAATTATATTCTCATTGTCGCAAATGACACAGAGGGAAATTTTGCCGAGAAAGAGCTGTCTATCACCTACGAGCCTGCATAATGAAACTTTTTTAACTCTCTTTGCGTACTTAATAGTAGAAAGGCATATATAGTATGACAAAAACACCAGTCGCAATAGCAATAACCATTTTGACTAGTTTATCTCTTGTGGCTCCTGTGTATGCAGAGAGCAATTTTTTTGGCGCACGGGTAAAAAATGAATTAGAGGCGCGCGCAGAAATAAAGAATGAACGCCAGGACAAAGAAGGTTCACGACCGGGAGTATTGAATAAGATTTTTAATCTTAAAGGTCGAGCCGCTATTGGCACAGGAAAATTAACCGCCAAAAGCGATACTTCATTAACCGTAGAAAAGGATGGAAAATCATTCACAGTTCCTATAGACAGCAATACACAATTTAAACGTCGATTTTGGGGGAAGGCAACGCTTGCGGAGATGAGTGTCGGAGACACTATAAATGTAATTGGATTGTGGGCAGATGATCAACACACTACAATTACCGCCAAGCTCGTTCGAGACATATCCATCCAAGCGCGATTCGGCGTATTTTTTGGAGAGGTGAAGTCACTTCTCTCAAACGGTTGGCTTATGACGACCGTAAGCGGCAAACGTGCTGATCAGACGGTCACTGTGGATAGTTCGACGAAGTTTTCCAACAGAAAAGGCGAGACTATTACACAATCCGAGATTACAGTCGGACAGAGAGTTCGTGTAAAGGGTTTGTGGAATAGCAACGATAACACGGTGACAGAGGTAAAAGAGGTGAAAGACTTTGCATTACCGGTACGGGTGAGTGCCACAGCAACGACAGAGTAAATACGCCGCATGAGGTTACCAAAACGAGAGGTTACTGTATTTCAGAAGAAAATACTTACATGGTGGCGGAAAAATAAACGGGATTTACCGTGGCGACATACGCATGATCCGTATAGAATTTTAGTTTCTGAGGTGATGCTTCAGCAGACGCAAGTACTTCGCGTACTGCCTATCTATCAAGCATTTTTAGATACGTTTCCGACTGTGATTGATTTAGCGAGTGCTTCAACTGCAGAAATTTTGCGTGCATGGAAAGGTTTAGGATATAACAGACGGGCCGTGTATCTTAAAAAAATCGCAGAAACAGTCACACGACAGTATGATGGCAAATTTCCTAGGGAAGAACAATCACTTCACGCATTACCAGGTGTCGGTTCTTATACAGCTGCTGCGATTCAAGTTTTTGCATATAAGCAAGATGTCGCAATGGTAGAAACAAATATTCGAAAAATTATTACACACTTTTTCTTTAACGATATACCGCAAAAAGAAGTAATAATTCTGGACACAGCAAGACAGTTGGTGCCTAAAGGGAAATCATGGCAATGGCATCAGGCGCTCATGGATTATGGAGCAATTGAACTTCCTAAGCTCAATTGTCCTAAGTGTCGTCGAAAGATATCTATTCCATTTAGACAATCTGATCGATATTTTCGTGGAAAAATTCTTGACGATCTTCGAGAAACACAGCATTCGATGAGTACGATACAAACGAAATATCACAAGGTATATGCGTTAACACTTCCAAAGATTCGTTTCTTACTTGATGGTTTAATAAAAGATGGCCTTATTACAGTAACAAAGGGCATTGTTCATCTTCCAAAATAATTATCTATTATCGCCATCACCCTTAAGCACGCCGCGTGACTTACGGTCTGTGAGCTTTTTTACATTTGATTTTGCGACATCTTCAAGATTTACGTTTAGTTCGAGCGCTAGGGCAGTGAGATACCAGAGGACATCGCCTAATTCCTTGACCATTTCATGTTTTAACAAAGGCGTCATGATTGAGTTATGATCACGGATAAGTTTTTTGACTTTATCAGCTACTTCACCGGCTTCTCCTGTAAGACCTAATGCTGGATACGCAAGGTTAGATCCTCTATTAGGATAAATTGCAGTTTTTTTAATAAGCTTTTGGTATTCTGAAAATTTCATG
>CAYIXE010000059.1:0-5184 GCA_964367095.1 uncultured Gammaproteobacteria bacterium
AACCGTAATCTGGAGACAACCGATTACGGTATCATTATTCGATTAGTTTAGACTCAGGATGATATTTCCACATCGGGGGTGGAATAGCTTCGCACATCGGGATAACTAGACCAATCGTTGGCAATGAGTGGCTATTCCATATTGTCCAGATGGAAAATAAGTAGTCAACTTACTCTCGACCCTGCCTGCCGGCAGGCAGGCGGAGGAAAGTTGACTACTTAGGCCTCATCCGATAGTAACTTGAATGTATCGGTGCGGCACAAAGGGCCGAGCCCTTAGTATTTTAGCGAAGAAGTATGAGTTCAAAGAGGGTGAGGACAGCTATCGTTTGTACGGCAAACCATATATAAATTAATTGTTCAAAAAGTTGCAACGAATTCCACGCATTTTCAACATACGTGGACCAAAAAGTGACGTTTAACGCAATCACGCGTGTCGCAGGTTGTATCACTATTCTTCGTGCTAATCGAAAAACTCTGACCATAGAAAGAAAGTGTAGCGGAGAAAGAAACAGGTGTGGTATGCATCATGGTGATGCATATTGATATAGAAAGGTGATTTACGAATCTTTCAGAAGTTTGAGGTCCTCGTCTATCAGGCGGCGAAGGTAGACCGATTTGGGGATGTGTTGCTTTTTGCCTTGCGTATCCAGGTGTTTGGCTTGTCTGCTGGTAAGATAAAAGGTAAATCGCGCATCTTCTGTATTGCGTATAAAATTTAGAAAGTCGCTGATGATAGCTTCAAGTGTCGACTCTGTATATTTTTCGCATACTATTTTTTGATTTTCATGATACGCAAAAAGAGACGGTGGGTCGCCTGTGCTGTACAGGAGAAGAATTGGCTTGTTGCGGTCAAGCGCCATAGAGATTTCATATCCGACGCTGATACTGGGAAAACTTGTCTCGGCGATCATAAAGTCACAAGAGTTGATCCAATCTTCCAGTTGTTTGTGGAAATTCAATCGTTTTTCTTTGGTTTGAAGATGTATGTCAGCCTCTTCTACGTTTAAAATGTGATCGGCAATGGGCGTAATGCTGCGTTTTTGAAGTATTGAGAGGATCGCGTGGTATTTGGAGAGTAAATGTTTTTTCCCAACGACTGATGCGGTAAAGTATGCAATCATACGCGTATTGTATCATTAAAGCACCCCTGTGCTAGCAATTGACGGCATCAAAAGAGAGAGAAAGAAATTGATTACCGGTCCTGTAATTTGGCTAAGCGGCGCAGAACTTCCAAATATCGGAAAAATGAGAAAGATAAGAAATATCATCCCGTATGGCTCTAGTTCTGCCCATTGCCGTGCAAGTTCGGCAGGAAGAATTCCCTGGACAATTTTAAATCCGTCCAAAGGATGAATCGGCACGAGGTTAAAAACTGCAAGTCCGACATTTAACATGATAATCGGAGGCAAAAGGAGAAATCCTAGGGAAAGAATAGTCGTTGCAATTGTGCCATCAACTAAAAGAAGCCGGCTTGCCAATAAAATCCGTAAGAGAATTGCAGCGATCGTCGCTACAAGAATATTTGAAATGGGGCCGGCTATAGAGATGAGAGCCGTATCCCGTTGCGGATTTTTGAGATTGTAGACATCAAATTGTACGGGCTTGCCCCATCCAAAGCGGGCTATAAGAATCATGAGTGTGCCGAGCGGATCTAGGTGCGCTAAGGGATTTAACGTGAGCCTGCCTTGCACGCGTGGTGTTGGGTCTCCCAATCGGTCTGCCATGTATGCATGGGAGAATTCATGGACGGTGATGCCGACCACAAGCGCTATAAGCCAGCCGAAGAAGCTTAAGGGATTGTTGAATAACTCAGAGAACATATGGTATAGTATACCCTATGGCAAGAAAATGTGAACTATGTGCTAAAAAGTCATCAGCAGGGGGCTCTCATGTCCATCATAGAGGAGTAGCAGGCGGACAGTGGAAGAGACGTGCTCAACACACGAAACGTACGATTGGCGTAAACCTTCATTGGGTCACTATATCGATAAACGGTGCGATGGTGCGCGTGAAGTCCTGTGCGAAATGTATAAAACGCGCGAAGTTTAACCTTCAGACTTCACAGGTTGCGGCGGCGTAGCAGGATCCTGAAATCGTTTAAAAACATAGTTTAACGGCTTTCTCGCCGGATTTACGTCTTCTTTAATCAACAGTGATCCTCCCATTGGCATTAATGAATGATATTCGTTTTCTATATCTTTAAACTGATTGAGATCGTTAGGATCACCATATAATTTAATGATAGCTTCTTTGTCTATAACAACCATATAAATCCTTTCATATTAAATGTATTTGTTTGGGGTGAGTATATCCTACTGGATGTAGAAAATCAACCTATAGTATAGAGATTGGTTTATTTGGCTTGGCAGAGGAATACTTGACACCCTTTGGCGTCCTCGGAGAGTTTCCATTCACCGCTGCAATCTTTGATATTGGGTACTTTACCCCCAAAGGCAGTGAGAGGGTCAGCACAGGAGAGACCTGCTCTGCTTCGCAAGTCTAATGCAACTCCCTGCATACGGCTAACTATAAGCACGAGTAATATAAGAGCGATAGTTAAAAACATGATGAAGTTCCATGCGCTCAGATCCTTTGTAGTCAGAGATGACTGCGGTGTTTTGTATGAGCGGGTTTTCTTTTTTGCCATATATAAAGATTAGTTCGATTTGTTTGCCGTGTCAAGATACGATTTTTTAAATTGTTCCCATGAAACAGGGTTTTTGCCTTCAAGTTGGACCTCATCTATCACAAGCTTGTCATTATCCACATGCAATTTTAATATTTTTAGTCTTTTTTCTTTCCACGTGGTCCACACTCCTGGCCAAGGAAGGAGTGCGCGAAATTTTCTCTCGATTCGATCGACATCTTTTCCATCGTTTATCGCGTGTTCCAATAGTTCCCATGGTTCTCGCCCGAGGTCGCGTGACAATCGTTTGGCTTGAGGTTCATCTTTTGATTGTTGAGAAGTCCCTTTTATGGCGCCGCGTATATGGTCGGGGAGAAGACGTACGAGAAGTTCGGCCCCGAGTACAAATAGTTTCGTTCGTAATGGATCTGACGTGTCGTTGGCAGAAATAGGGATCTTTTTTTGGGCTATTATTTTTCCTTCATCAAATTTTTCTGAAAGCGTTACAATGGAGACGCCTATTTGATGATCGCCCGTTAATATGGCCCATGGCACTGGGTCTCCTCCGCGCCACCGAGGCAATAGAGAGGGGTGCACGTTAATCCCGCCATGTGGCGCTTTTTGGATTGTTTCCCATGGGATCTTTTGGCCGTAGGAAGCAGAAATCAAAAGATCCGGCCGTATGGATTGCAGAGTGTCGATAACTTGTTGTTCATCTTTGTAAAGCCAGGGCTTTAAAGGATTGCTTTCAAATGAAAGTACTGGAATGTTTCGTGCTTTTCCCCATATTTCTACCGGCGTTGGTGTGATAATTTTATCTCTTCCAACAGGTCGAGCGGGTTGGGTAACGATAGCTCTCACATCTGGTAGAGATAATTTTTCTAATATAATAAGAGAATCAGTGGTTGAACCAAAAAAAAGAATATTCATTATTTTAGCGTCACTTCCTCAAATACCTCTTTTCCATCTTTATCGGTGATTATTTCAAAAAGTTTCTCTTTTTGTTCGAGCACCCGTTGGACAAAGAGAATGCCATTTACATGATCTGTCTCGTGCTGGATTATGGTTGAGAGAAATCCGGTAAACACATCCTCATGTGCTATGCCTTTTTCATCAAAGAAGGCAAGGGTGATACTTGATGCCCGATGGACTTTCCCCCAGAGGTTTGGGACGGAGAGACACCCTTCCATTTTGCTTTCTCTCTCAGGCACACCGTCAGTGAGGTTATTGGATTTATTTATAATTGTTGGATTTATAAATACTCGTATTTCGGTTTTTTCGTTTGGCCGTGTGATAAATATGCGAAGCGGAAGACCAATTTGCGGAGCCGCGAGCCCGACCCCTTTGGGATTTTTCGTCGCGATAAGCGCTTTTTTCATGTCCGCAATAATTTTGTTTAATTTTTTGTCAAAGACTTTTACCTCTTTGGCCGGAGTAGACAAAACGGCGTTTGGGATGTGAATAATAGGCTTCATAGCATTATTTCAGGCGTTCTTGAAAGTCTGCGTCACTCGGGTCGACCGTAGTGAGGTACTCAGTCAATATGGCCACGGCGTCAGCGGATTTTTTGGCTTCAAGATAAAAGACGTGGAGTGCGTAGTAGACGTCGCGATAGTTTTTTTTGAGCTTTTTGGCCACGAGAAGATTGGTTATCGCTTCCGAAGATTCATTTTGTCTTCCCAGTAATATGGCCAAATTATAATAAATTTTGGGATCGTTGGGGGAGAGGGTGATGGCAGCACGAAGTGAGGTCACTGCGTCATTGTTATATTCGGGGTTGAGAACCGACAAGGTGTAAAGGACTTTGGTACGTGTTTTATAAAAGTTTACATTTTTAGGCGAGGTACTGAGCGCTTTATCACTTTCCTGTATTGCGAGGGTAGATAATCGCGCGGCGTCTGTCGCATTTTTATTTTCAAACGCTTCAGCGGAGAGTCCTGCGTACGTTTGTGCGAGCTCGTCATGATAGGAAGGCTCATACGGAGAAGCTTTTGTAGAAGACGCAAGAAATGGGAGAGCTTTTGCATAGAGACCTGATCGGTTATAGCGATATCCTGAGGCAAATAACGTGTCTGCATACCAATAGTTGCCTATTATATAGAGAAAAAGTATGCCAACTGCGAGAGTGATATACGACATCCAGAAAGTTGAACTGATGCGCAGAGTATATTCTTTTGCATTTGTATTTTGAAGAGTTGAGGAAATTATAAGAATTGGGAATATAAAAAGGAATACTTGCATGATAACGACGGAGAATCCAAAAAAATTTGTAACAAGGATGGAAAGCCAACCGGCAAAGAGGGCAGTGTGTAAAATTTTTTCACCTTGTTGGGATTTGAGATTTGAGATTTGAGTTTTAATAAACCACATAATGAATGTTCCTATAAAAAGGAGGTAGCTCCCTAGTCCAAATATCCCTGTGGTTGCAAGATAATTTAAATATTCATTGTGTGCTTTGTTGTAGAGAAAATCCCACTCACTGGTAAGATTATGCCCGACGGGTCGAAATTGATAAAACGCAAAAGCAAACGTTTCTGTGCCCGTACCAAAGAGTAT
>CAYIXE010000060.1:0-5180 GCA_964367095.1 uncultured Gammaproteobacteria bacterium
GAATAAAAAAATTATCGTTATTTCTTCAGTCGCCATTACGGCACTTATGTTTGCGTCACCAGTCTTGGCTGCTTCAGCCGACGTAACTAAGATAGAGACATTCATCAAAAGCATCATTCAAGTTCTTGTAACTCTAGCCGGTCTTATCTCTGCCGGATTTTTTGTTTGGGGTGGAACTAGTTATATAACCAGTTCGGGCAACCCAGTTGCGTTGGATCAGGCAAAAAACACTATTAAATATTCAGCCATTGGATTGATCGTTGTCTTGGGAGCATTCATCTTGACTAATATCATCTCTGATTTAGCAACTGGAGCATTTGGAGCTACACAGTAGTACCAAACCTTTGGATTATGAAAAAATATTATGAAATTATTGAGTCTGGCACTAACCACCATACTTATAGCCCTCTTCTTTCCTTCTGTGGCGTATGCAGCAAGTAGTGCACCATCAGAAGTAACTGCTTTTACGGGTGACGCTCTCACTCTCATAACGATAATATCGGCCGCAGCAGCGGTCTTTTTTTTAATTCGCGGTGGGTATGTCTACATAACTTCAACAGGCAGACCAGATGCACTTGAAGATGCCAAGAAAACTATCCGCAATTCAATCATTGGTTTAGTTCTTGTTCTAGCCTCCAGTTCAATAGTCTCTGTATTGTCTGGGGCTTTAGTGGGAGATGGGGCTACTACAAATATTGCCACTCTGCCCTTAACCCAGATTGAAAGTGTTGCCCCAAGTGATGGACTAACCCAAGTTTTAATTGATGCCGTTAACGGTTTTATTCAAAACATAGTCGAGAGTTCCACCAAGCCAATAGTTGATGGCATCATGACTTTTCTCGGCTCAACCCCATCACTTCTTGAAAACTCATCCATTGTAAAATTTTGGCTGATTATGCTTGGGATTACTGATACTTTATTTGTGCTGGTAGTGGCACTCCTTGGTCTCCAATTTATGAGCGCCTCCACCTTTGGCTTTGAAGAAATCGAGTTTAAACATTTACTTCCTAGAATTGGGCTAGCTTTTCTTGGAGCTAACGTGTCTCTATTTCTAGCTGACTACGCAATCAAGGCCAGTAACGCTTTGGTATCTGGCGTTATTTCCGCTACTGGTGGTCTCAACCATGCATGGATCACGAATGCTATCAGCATATCAAGCATTACTAACGGCACTGCGCCATTTATTATCCTCATCTTCTTACTCATTTTTTTAATCGTCGCAATCGTACTACTCCTTATGTACATCAGTCGTTTAATTATTATTGTACTTGGAGCAGTCCTCTCTCCCTTCATTTTCTTGCTCTCTGCCATTCCCAAGACTGCTGACTTTGCCGATATGGCGGTTAAAGGCTATCTTGTCTCGGTATTTACCATCTTCATCCATGTCGTCACGATTCAACTAGCTGGCACATTTTTAACTCTCCCTGAGCAAACCAATAACTCTCTGATCTCTATTGCCGTAGCCATCGGGCTACTACTAACCCTCTTAAAAATTCCTAGCTTCATGATGCAACTTATTCTATTTTCCCGAAGTGTGGGAGCAGTTCGCCACATGGGTAGCCAAATTACCAATGTGTTAAGTACTGACTCAAGCTCGAATTTGTCATACAAGGGTACGAGGTCACCTAAAATGCCCAGAAGGAGCGCAAACCTATGAGAACTACCATCATTCCAGCACAAATCACTACCGTAGAGGATAAGATCGCCGGGTCACTCAATATGACTCAAATATTAATTCTTATGGCTCCGATCTTGTGGACGGCCATTATTTATATTTTGCTTGCACCAAGCATGAAGCTCACCTCACTGAAGTTAGTTCTAATTATCATCTCAACCGCAACCTCGGGTATTTTGGCGCTACGAATCAAAGATAAAATAGTAGCCGAGTGGCTAGGAGTCTTACTCAAATATCGCCTCAGGCCAAAATACTACCTATTTAACAAAAATGATTTAACAGGCAGAACACTCGATATTCCAGAGTTACCCGTTGAGCAGATTGCGGTTAAAAAATCCCTCAAGAAGATCAGTAAAGCTCAAAATATGAATTTAGATCTTCTTGATCAAGTTAGGTTTGAGCACTTAATCGCTTCTGGCAAAGTTGCCCTACACTATCAACTGAGCAAAAAATAATATGAAGAACTTACTACACAAATCAGGCAGTACCAGTAGCCGTCAACAAATCCAGATTAAGGAAGTCGTCGACAACATTCTAGTGCTCCCTAATAACGAATACCGCCAAATACTCGAAACCTCCTCAGTAAACTTTGAACTAAAAAGTGAAGATGAGCAGGATGTGATTATTGATAGTTTTCAAAACTTCTTAAATTCTCTACCATGCCAAATTCAAATCTTGGTTCGGGTTCGTGAGATGGATATTGATAAATATCTTGAAGATATCGCTAAAACAAAAGATAAAGAAAAAGTTCTTGCCTACAAAAAGCAGATTGAAGGCTACTGCATCTTCGTCAAAAAACTAGTCTCTGGCAATAAAATCCTATCCCGTAGATTCTATATTGTCGTTCCTTATAAACACACCGAGCGCCACCAAGACATGAAACTCATTAAAGAACACTTAAATCTTGAGAAAGACATTATCGTCAAAGGACTCGAGCGAATGCAAATGAAAGCTAGATCACTCACAGGCCTTGAAATCCTCAACCTATTTTACAGCTTCTATAACGGCGAAAGCATGAAAACTCAACCCCTTACCAAAGAATCCGTGGAGGCGTTACTGCGAAATAACTATGTTTAACCTAACCAAAAAACTATCAAATCTAAAACCAATTAAAAATTGGAAGCGCCAGCAACTCAAAAAGAAGTTGACCAACCAGTCGATCAATATTGCCTACGGGCAGCAAGATCAGCTAGACATGATCTCCTATGCCGGCCTTAAAGAAGAATCCAGCTATTTACAAATTAATGACAGATACATCAGAACACTGTTTGTTTCTGGTTATCCCTATGTTGCATCAACTGGCTGGCTCAATAACCTAATCAATTTTAATCATGATATTGATATTAGTTATCACATAGAACAGGTCGATCCACTCATTGCTCTGCCCAAGCTCAATAGAAAAATTACCGAGCTTGAGTCAACCAAACGCACCATGCTCAAAGAAGGCAGAGTTATCGGGAGCGAAATCACTGATCCTCTTGAGTCTGCCATGGAACTCAAAGACAAAATCCAAAGGGGTATGGAAAAACTCTTTCAAGTCTCTATTTACATGACAATCAGTGCAGATAGCTTAACTGAACTTAACAAAAACACAAAGCTACTCGAAACGGTCATGCAAACACGACTGTTCTACATTAAGCCTGCCACCTTCCAACAAATTGAGGCGTTACAATCGATTCTGCCAAGATCGCAAAACTTGCTTGCACAGAAAAGAAACTTGGATAGCTCAAGTGCAGCGCTCACTTTCCCATTTGTCTCATCTGAGCTAGTACAAGAATCTGGTATTTTATACGGCATCAACAAATCTAATAATTCCCTGGTTATCATTGACCGCTTTAGTTTAAATAATGCCAACTCCATTATTTTTGCCCAATCGGGATCTGGTAAAAGTTATACTGCCAAGGTGGAGATTTTAAGACACCTGATGCAGGGTACAAAAGTCATCATCATCGACCCAGAGCGCGAATACAAACAACTCGCCAAGAGTGTTGACGGCACATACATCAAACTCTCTAGTTCATCCAAAGAAAAAATTAATCCTTTCCAGTTTTCAGAGCACTCAGTCACCCAAGAAAACAACTTATCTGAACATATCCAAGACCTAACTGAGCTCATCTCCCTCATGGTTGGATCGCTCACCTCAGAAGAGCGGGCATCAGTTGACCGGGCACTTCTTTTGACCTACAAAGAAGCCAAGCTTACACCTCGCAAGAATGCAAAAAAGTCAAAAGCTGTTACATATCCGCTTCTTAAAGATTTCTACAAAAACTTAAAATCGATGAAGCATAAAGATTTATGCGACAGACTAGAGCGATTTGTCAAAGGTTCGCTTTCAACCGTTTTTGATTCCCAAACTAATATCAAACTCGATAACCGCCTGATTGTCTTTGACATCAAAGACTTAAACGAATCAATTCGCTCAATTATGATGATGGTGGTCGCTAATTTCGTAAACAATGAGGTTAAACAAAACCCACAGAAGCGAATGCTTGTTATTGATGAGGGCTGGATGTTACTCCAAGAGCCAGAGAGTGCCAGGTTTATCTCAGGTCTAGTACGCCGAGCCAGAAAATATTATCTAGGTGTGACGATCATTACCCAACAAGCCAATGACTTCCTCAATCAAGAATATGGCAAAGCCATCGCCAGCCAATCTTCTCTTCGCGTCCTTATGCGCCAAGACACGACCACCATTAAAAAAGTAGCGGATGAATTCCATCTTTCAGCCTATGAGCAACATTATCTTTTAACCTGTGATCGTGGTGAAGCATTACTTATCGCCGATCAGAACCATGTGGCAGTCAAAGTGGTCGCCTCAGATGAAGAACACCCACTCCTGACCACTGATCCTAGGGAAGTCTACATTTAGCCATGAATCCTAAACTAGTGTTGACCCTCTGGTCGTTTCGCAAAGAACTTAAATTCGTCCTTCTGGCTTTCCTCACTATCCTCATGTTGCCTGTCATTGCGGTCATTCTACTGACTCAGGTGGGTATTAATATCATCTCGGACAAGTTAGTAGACCAGAATCCGACTAATCAAAGTATCCAGATTAAAGACCCAACCACAGGTGAAGTCACTACAGAAATTCATCCGATCGTTGTCTGGCCTACCAAAGGCGTAATTACTCTTGAATTTGCACAGTCCAGCATGTATCAGGTCTTCCACACAGGGATTGATCTGGCGAGCAAGCTGGATGAACCAGTCAATCCCGCCATGGACGGCACTGTTATTTATGCAGGAGAGATCTTCTGGGGATATGGCAAACACATCATTATCGACAACGGTAACAATGTCACCACCATCTATGCTCACTTAAACAAGATTTACGTCTATAAAGGCCAAAAGGTGACCACCAGCGACGTAATTGGAGGCCAAGGTCAAACTGGCTGGGCAACTGGAGTTCACCTTCACTTTCAGGTGAATGTGTACGGAATACCAGTGAATCCTAGAGTGTTCTTAGATAATCAAACGAGTAATATACAAATATGAGCAAGACTAGATC
>CAYIXE010000061.1:0-5019 GCA_964367095.1 uncultured Gammaproteobacteria bacterium
TCAGAAGCTACTGCCTCCAAGGAAGCTTCGAGGACGTAATCTACTTTCAAATCATCCGTTAACATGGTCTTTTGTGTTTCTTTTCCCGCCTTAACCTGCACGACTGTCGAATTATATGTGTACTCCTTTGTATTTCCGGTGCTGTCAACCACGTATCCTTTCTCTTCAAGAAAAGTTTTCATCTTAGACGCGGCACCTGCAACCCCTCCACCATTTAAAACACGTACAGAAATATCTTTTCGTAAGAGAGAAGCGTCAAGCGTCGGAGTGGGTACGACGGTAGGTGCGACGGTGGGCGTTGGCTTAACGCCAAAAGTCGGCAACCCACTTGATCCTCTCACTAAAAATATGAGTCCGATGCCAACTGCTACTGCGATTCCGAGCATGGCACCAACCCAAATAGCCAATGATTTATCTTTCTTTCCTATGACAGTAATCTCAGGATTGACTCCTCGCGTTCGTCCAGAAAAAAGAGACTCAACGCCGTCAACTTCTTCATTCTTTATGCTCGGCACATGCTCTTCTGGGAGAGAGGCCTCAACTGCTTGTTCTAAACTTTCCACAGCTTCTTCTATCTCTTGCGCGTCGTTTTTGATTGTTTTGATGGCCTCAGGAACCGCTGTCTCATCAACGATTTCAACGACCTGCCTTGCAGTAGGCGGACTTGTCAAAACGGGAGATTTTTCTACCTGTTCATCAACTTCTGATATACCATCTTTGACTTCAGAAGGAGTTTCAATAGTAGCTGTTTGATTAAATGATGCGCGTTTTCTTTTAAGTTTCGGTGGCATACATGTCTAGTATACAAAGTCATGGTGTCAACATCAAGCGAATGATACCAAAAGAGATCCACGGCCGTGGATCTCTTCATGGATTAAAGATTGACGCCCACTAGGTTAGCGAACGACCTTCTTCAACGCTTTCCCAGCAGTAAAACCTGGAGTTTTACGAGCTGGAATATTGATAGCGGCCCCTGTCTGTGGATTTCTTCCAACGCGCGCTTTACGGGACCGTACCATAAAGGTACCAAATCCTGTAACGACAACTTTATCGCCTTTCTTAAGAGCGTCAGTTACTGCTCCAAATACTGCTGCCACTGCTTCTCGTGCGGCTTTTGCGGTAAGACTTGCTTTCTTTGCAACGACTTCTACTAAATCTGATTTTGTCATGTGTTTCTCACCTCCTATCTTCGGGCAGAGGATAACAACGGTATAAAAAATATTAGAGATTGTCATGACAGTCTCTATAAAGCACTGTAGATAATATAGCGCGTTATGTCAATACATTATTTTCTACATCGCACTATAACAATCTAATTCTAACTGAGTAATTAAAAAAGATTACTCTGACAAGAAGATGAGCGCTTCGACTTATTACTTATATGTCTCTACTGCGCGAAGTTCACGTATGACGGTTATTTTTATTTGCCCCGGCACAATAACCTTTTTACTAATTTCATCACGAATGGCTTTTGCCGTTGCAACTGCCTGCGCATCCGTTACCTTACCCGGATCGACAATCACGCGTATCTCCCGCCCTGCTTGAAACGCAAATGCCTCGGTAACACCGTCATGAGATTTCGCTATTTCCTCAAGGTCCTTCAATCTCTTGACGTACTCGTCATAATTCTCATACCGAGCGCCAGGTCTACTTCCTGAAATTGCATCTGCAATGTAGACCAACATCGACTCACTACTGGTAAACGGCGTGTCTTCATGATGCTGGGCCACACAGTCAATCACCTTTTGCGGCATACCATATTTTTTCAGTAAATCTACGCCCAGAGTGACATGATTACCTTCTTTTTCTGAAACGATTTTTCCTATGTCATGAAGAAGACACCCAAGCCTCACCACATTGACATCTGCCCCTATTTCTTGGGCTATGGCAATACCAATTTTCGTTTCTTCCATAGTATGGGCGATCATATTCTGACCATACGAATACCGATATTTAAACCGCCCAAGCATGGCAATAAGCGGTGGCGGCAGGTTATAGACCCCGACTGCATGACAAAGCTTTTGGCCTTCTTCAAACATGATGCGTTCGGTCTCCTTCTTCACCTCTGCGATAAGCTCTTCGATACGCACGGGTTGTACGCGTCCATCACGAAGAAGCCGTTCAAGCGTCACGCGAGCAATCTCTCGACGTACCGGATCAAAACAGGAAAGACGAATAACTCCTGGTTCGTCAAGATCTACATCAACCCCAGTGGCAGTTTCAAACGCTCGAATATTTCGTCCTTCTTTTCCAATAATTCTCCCTTTCACCTCTTCATCAGTCACTTTGATAACTGACACTGTGTATTCGGAAACATAATCAGTAGCACCATGCCGCATGGCGTCAACTAATATCTCTTTTGCCTTTGCTTTGGATTCTTCTTTCGCCGAGCTTTCCGCTTCTTTTATCTCTCTGGCTACATCTTCTGCTAACTCGCCTTTAAGTCTATTTATAATCTCATTTTTTGCTTCTTCACGCGTCATGTGCGCAGCTTTTTCTAACCGTTCGAATATACTAATCTTTTTTTCTTCTAAATCAGCACGCTTTTTTTCTAACAAACTTTCCGTGTCTACGACACGCTTTTCACGTACTTCAAGACCGGCGTCTTTACGATCTGAAACAATTTCTCTCTGCCGCAGCGTTTGCTCAAGCATATGCATCGCATTTTCAGCTTCACGCCTTATACGAAGCGCTTCGTCTTTGGCTTCCAACACAATCTGTAGGGCTTGGGCGCTTGCCTGTGCTTGAGCTTGAGCTTGTGCAAGCTTTAATTGGACATCAAAGTCAACAGAAGGCTTTGTATGTACTTCAACGAGCTTTTTTTGCTTTTTTCCTTGCTTTATATCTTGTGATTGTAATTTCGTGGCAGCTGGAGTTTGCGCGGGAGCTGCTGCGTGAAACCTCGGTTTTACCAAACTTGAGAGAGTTTTTAATACGTCAAACATAAGAGTATTCCTTTCTTGTCTTCATTAATAAAAGAAGTTATGGAAGAAGAAACGAAAAGAACTACCGCGAATTTGCGGCGTGATAGGTAGGAGATAAAGATAAAGTTCGTGTGTTCATAAATCCTACTATTATTCTTAACGTAAAACTTCCATACATACCTTTGGCAAACTTTTGCTTTAGGTATTCTCTGTATTGTATTCCTTCTTTGCCATCGCGTCAACGACACGGCAAATAACCGCACTTTCAAAGCCTCGTCGTTGAAGATAGCTATAAAGCTTCATTTTTTGCTCTTTTAAAGATAACTTCTGAAATTTTACCGATGCCTTTTGGACAAGTGTGGCAGCATTTATTTCCTCTTGTGAAGTATCTTTATTTTCAAGTTCTTGATGAACCGTCTGTACAAGAGTACGATCAATGCCTTTTTGCTGAAGTTCAAAAGATAGTGCGCGCCAACCTTTCGGACGAAACTGATTTCGCTGGTCTATCCACCATTTCGTAAATTTCTCATCATCAACGTAGCCTAATTCCGTGAGGCGCAATAGAACATTATCAATAATGGAAATATCTACAATGTGTCTTTTTTTACATGCCGCTTGGAGTGCATCAACAAATTCTTTTTTGCTTCTTGGGCGAAAGGATACGAGACGAATTCCTACATCCAGCAATTTTTGAAATGCGATGTCATCGATCATGAACTATTGCTCTCCATCTTCTACAACAGCAACTTTCGTGTGCGCCGTTCCAGACTTGACCACTTTCCAAATAGCCTCCGTAATTTCTTTTGCCACTTTTACATTTTCCTTAAGATACAGCTTACTCGCTTCTTTGCCTTGCCCAAGCATCTGCGTACCATACTTTATAAACGCTCCGGATTTGGTAAGTATGCCAAACTCAATACCGACGTCTAAGAGTCCACCTTCTTTAGAAATGCCATCATGCATGACGTCATATTCGGCAACGCGAAATGGCGGCGACACTTTATTTTTGACCACTCTCACTCTATGACGTGATCCAATAACTTTGTCTCCATCCTTCAAACTCTCAATTTTTCGCGCGTCCATACGGACACTTGCATAAAACTTCAGCGCCATGCCGCCGGTGGTCGTTTCGGGATTTCCAAACATGACGCCGATTTTTTGGCGTAATTGATTGGTAAAAATAACAACGGTTTTGGATTTAGAAATGACAGCAGTTAATTTTCGAAGGGCTTGAGACATGAGCCGTGCATGAACTCCCATCATGCTGTCTCCCATCTCCCCTTCTATTTCAGCTCTCGGCACCAAAGCGGCAACTGAGTCGATAACGATGATATCTATGCCACCACTTCGTATGAGCGTCTCGGCTATTTCTAATGCTTGTTCTCCCGTGTCGGGCTGAGAAATCAAAAGATCATCCAGCTTGACCCCAAGTGCTTCTGCCCACTGTGGATCGAGTGCATGTTCGGCATCTATAAATGCTGCAACCCCTCCTGTTTTTTGTGCTTCAGCAATGGTTGATAAACACACCGTCGTTTTTCCAGATGCTTCCGGTCCATATATTTCAACAATTCTTCCTTTAGGAAGGCCGCCGACGCCAAGTGCTAAATCAAGTGCCATAATACCGGTAGGAATAACGTCAATTGCCATACGAATATTGGCTTTTTCACCCAATTTCATGATTGATCCCTTGCCGTATTGTTTATCAATCTGTTCCATCGCAAGTCTAATTGCTTGAAGTTTTGCATCTACTGGCATAGGTACTCCTTTTGTTAGAAACTGTTTCCAATGCATTTATTGGATTACAGTTTCTTACATCCGCCTAAAATCGCTCTTTAAGCCGTCTACGAATAGTAGTGAAAAGGCTTAAAGTAAGATTAGGAAGACGACATCATAATGAGGCAGGATTAATTTCACCAATTCTTACACAATAAATGATAGAATACAAGCGGTTGTTAACGGGACGTAATTCAGTTGGTAGAATGCACGCATGGGGTGCGTGATGTCTCCGGTCCGAGCCCGGACGTCCCGACCATGGAATGAGTGTGTGAATAAAAATAAGATCGTGGCTTGAAAAGACTAAGGTGCAAAGCCCTGC
>CAYIXE010000062.1:0-4991 GCA_964367095.1 uncultured Gammaproteobacteria bacterium
GGTTGACAAAAGTTGTTTTGTAATCGTACTATAATGAATACGAATGGTGTTCAACGATAGTTTATTAATCAACGTAGTTTTTATAGGATTCGTGGCGTGGATTTCAGTTTTAACATACTTACTTATACGGATGGTTCGACATTATAATAAGCTGACTGGGGAAGGGCAAAAGAAGGGACTTAGGGAAGTACTTGATGTGATAATGACGGATATTGCAGCGTTGCAAAAACGAAATACTGAGAGTGAAAAAGCAGTTCAAAGACTTGAAATTGATGGTGCCAGACACGTCCAACGGATAGGAATTATTCGATATAATCCGTTTCAAGACACAGGGGGAACTCAGAGTTCATCAATCGCTATATTGGATGCGAGAAAAAATGGCATTGTTATGACGACGTTGTATGGGAGAGCGGGAAATAGATCGTATGTGAAAGAAATTATTGAGGGGAAGTGTAATGATCTTGATCTTTCAAAAGAAGAACAAGAAGCTATACAGAAGGCGACTGAGGCAGGCCTGCCTGCGCAGGCAGGTATAACATGAATAAAAAAGAATATATCAGCATGACGCTTATTGGATTAGCAATCTACTTGGTCGTGACGGGATTATCATTTGCCGGCTTTTCTACATTTGGAAAAACAATTTTTAGCCCTTTTGGATCCCCCAAGGTTACAGACGTAACAAGCAAACCAACCGAAGGCTTTGATGTGGATCCTTCTATACCGCGCACAGAAGCGTGTCCGATAAACGGCAAGCTGTTCACTAAACAAGAGAAGGAAACATGGGAAAAGCGTCGTCCGCTTGCAGTAATGATAGAAAACCATGAAGATTCAAGACCGCAATCAGGATTATCCCGTGCTGACGTCGTGTATGAGTCTATCGCAGAAGGTGGTATAAGTCGATTTATGGGGGTCTTTTATTGCGGCGCTGCAGCCAAGTCGCTAAATTTGGCGCCAGTACGAAGCGCGCGGACATACTTTTTACCATGGGTTCTTGAGTACGACGCACTCTATAATCATGTCGGCGGCGCTGGACGGTGTGAAGATCCGACGGTTGATGAACGAGCGAAAGCACTCTGTCAAATTGATATATACAAAATAAAAGACATGGATCAATTTGGTATTTCATTCCCTACGTGCTATAGAAATTATGACCGACTGGATCATGAGGTGGCGACTGAGCACACCATGGTTTGTGCGACTGACAAACTTTATGCTTTGGCAGCCACTCGTAAATGGACAAACGAAGATGTAAAAGGAGTGTCATGGGATAAAAATTTCGTATCATGGAAGTTTAAAGATGAGGCAAAAGTGGAGAATCGCGGTGATTCTCCGGCGATTAGCTTTGTTGCGTGGAAAGGATATGAAAAAGCATACGGAGTACTCTGGGAGTATGATAAATCAGCAAATGTATATAAACGTACAAATGGTGGTATTGCACACATTGATCTTGAGAACAAAGAGCAGTTGAGTGCCAAAGCTATCGCAATTATTTTTGCTAAAGAGACTGGCCCTGTTGATGAACACATGCATTTATTGTATGGAAATATTGGTTCCGGCGAAGGCATTTTTTTCCAAGACGGAAAGAATACAAAAATTATTTGGAAAAAAGCAACGAGAAACGATAGAACGAAATTTTTTGACGCGGCGACAAACAAAGAGATTGAGATGAACAGAGGTCAGCTATGGGTCGAAATGTTGCCAATTGGTACGCCTGTTACGTATTAAGATTAAAATATCCTGCCCAAAGTTTAGGAGGATTATGTATTTAGAGGACCTTATCATTTCTCGCGTACGAGTAAAAGTGGTTTCGTTGTTTTTGACACATCCAGGGACAATTTTTCATGTCCGAGACATCGTTCGTCGTGTTGACGAGGAAATTAATGCAGTCAGAAGAGAGCTTGCACATCTTGAGAAAGCGGGCATGCTTGGGAAAGAACAGCGGGCGAACCGTTTGTTTTATGGATTTCGTAAAGAATATCCTTTATACTTTGATCTTCTAGAGCTTATTACGAAAACGACAGGGTTAGGGAGTGATTTTCATAAAAATAAAACAAAGCTCGGCAAAATTAAATTTGCTATGTTATCAGGAAGATTTGCCCGGGGACTTGCTCACAAAAGCGCGAGCGACGTAGATTTATTAGTCGTAGGGACAGTTGTCCTTGCTGAACTTTCACAGATTGTAAAGGCAGAAGAGGTGAGACGAGACAGAGAAATGAATTATACGGTCATGTCCGATGACGAATTTGTATTTCGTAAAAGACGACGCGATCCATTTGTCTTAGATATTTTGGGCGGGTCACGGGTTATGCTGGTAGGAGATGAAGAGGATCTTGTGAGCTGACATTCCACTATGTTTAAAACACCAAAGGCGATATTTTTTTGGCTCGTGCTTCTTTCAGTAGTTCTCGTGTTTCTTGATTTGCCGGAAAATTACCGTCTTAAATTTACGGCATTTGGAAAATCGATTGATCGGGTTATAAACCCGCCGACGTTTCGATTTAGTCTCTTTGGGTTAAGAATTGAAAAACAGTTTGTTACCAAATTAGGGCTTGATTTAGCAGGCGGCAGCCACGTGGTGCTTGAAGCAGATATGAAAGATGTGCAAGTTGCCGACAGAGTATCAGCGCTTGAATCAGCCAAAGAAGTGATTGAGAGACGTGTCAATTTTTTTGGTATTTCAGAACCTGTTGTGCAGACGTCTGTCAGCGAAAATGCGTATCGTATTATTGTTGAATTACCGGGGGTCTCGGATGTGTCGCAGGCGATAAGCCTTATAGGGCAAACAGCGCGACTTGATTTCAGAGAATTTTTACCTAGCGCTACGATATCAGCGACAGTGGAATCGACGCCATCAGCCTTCATTGTCCCGACACTTGCAAATACGAAATCTGTCGGAATTACTGGAAAAGATTTAAAGCGTGCGAGTATTGATTTTAGTCAAAATACTGGTGAACCGCAGGTAGCTATAGAGTTTACTTCTGAAGGGTCCAAAAAATTTAGCGACGCGACGACACGCCTTGTAGGCAAACGGCTTGCGATATTTTTAGATGATTTTCCTATTACGGCACCGAGAGTCGATACCGCAATTTCTGATGGACAAGCTGTCATCACGGGCAGCTTTACCCAAGACGCGGCAAAGGCACTTTCATTGCAGCTTAATGCCGGAGCATTGCCTGTATCCGTCTCAGTTGTAGAGCAGAGAACGGTAGAAGCCACACTTGGCAAAGAGTCAATTGTCAAAAGTATTCGAGGGGGCATAGTAGGGCTTTGTATGGTCGCACTTTTTATGGTCTTTCAGTACGGCAAGCTGGGGATTATCGCGAATTTTGCACTTCTTTTGTACGGTCTTTTGGCTCTTGGTGTTTTTCGACTATTTGGTATTACATTAACTCTTCCCGGTATTGCCGGATTTATTCTCTCTATCGGTATGGCGGTTGACAGTAATATTTTAATATTTGAGAGATTTAAAGAAGAAAAGCGAGCAGGAAAACCATGGCACATTGCGATGGAGCAAGGATTTGGGAAAGCGTGGGATAGTATTAGGGATGCAAATGTGACGACTATTATGACATCATTAATTCTATATAATCCAGCCAATTTGGCAGTACTGCCATCATCAGGACTCGTGAGGGGATTTGCAGCGACACTTCTTATCGGAGTATTACTTAGTTTATTTACAGGTATTGTTGCAAGTCGAACGTTTATTAGAGTTCTATATAAAGAACGAAGTAACGAAGTAACGAAGTAACGAATATGATCAACTTTACAAAGTATATTTGGCTTTATTTTACTATTTCAGCGATTGTGCTTTTATCTGGCGCATATTCGTTAGTGCGATTCGGCCTGCGTCCTTCTATAGACTTTGTTGGCGGAACGTTTGTTGAGATGAGGGTGCCATCAACAATTCTTCCAAATGATATTAGCGCATCTGCAACGGCGATGGGTATGGAAGTAAGTAGTGTACAACGATCAGGGAAGGATACGTTTCTCGTACGAACCAAAACCGAGACTGATCTACGAGTGACCATGTTCGCTCAGTCGATAGCATCCGGATCGGCAGTCACAGTGCTTCGTAAGGAAACAGTTGGTCCGGTGCTTGGGAAAGAATTATTGACCAAAGCCGGTGTTGCAGCAATATTAGCCATTGCCGTTATTCTTCTTTATGTGGCGTACGCATTTAAAAGTATTAAATATGGTGTATCCGCAATCGTGGCGCTTATTCATGATGTCCTTGTGGTGGTTGGCATGTTTTCTTTGTTTGGACATTTTTATGGCGTAGAGGTAGATACATTGTTTGTGACTGCAGTACTTACTGCCATGAGTTTTTCAGTGCATGACACGATTGTTGTATTTGATAGGATACGCGAATATTTACGTCGGGATAGGTTGCGACCATTTGAAGAGCTCGTAAATGTCGCACTTACCGAGACGATGAATAGATCTGTCACCAATTCATTCACCATTATCTTTATGTTAGTCGCGCTGATTTTGATGGGAGGCGATAGCATCAGGTGGTTTATCGTGGCACTTCTTATCGGCACGATTTCAGGAACGTACTCCTCGCCATTTATCGCGACGCCAGTACTTTTATTATGGCATCGTTGGGAAGAGAGGAAGTCACCTCATCGGTGACCCGCCGGAGAGGCGGGAATAAAGGCTAAGCCTTGTTGATGAATATTTCCAGAAAAGGCTTAGCCTTTTTGTTTAAGCTCTTTTAGGCGTTTCAGCAGAGCTTCTCGTTCGTTGGCAAGTGTACCAGCCTCAACTTCAGCAAAAATTGTATCGAGGGTTTGGCCTATAATTCTTCCTGGTCCTATAGCATAAATCTGCATCACATCATGACCATTTATGAGTAGGTCTGATACACTAAATGGTTGCTTTTGCACTTCCTCGAGTCGCTTCTTATAAAGCTCTAGTCTCCATGATGTCTCTCTTGCGCCACCTCCTAAGCGGTCGCCTATCCTGAGTGCTAAAATATCAGTGAGATTTTC
>CAYIXE010000063.1:0-4962 GCA_964367095.1 uncultured Gammaproteobacteria bacterium
TTTTACTTTCGTAAGGAAGAAACATAATACGTTCGTCCTCTAACTTCACCATATACACACCAGAGTGTGTTTCTATGACATCATCATTCCGTAGAACAGTCCCATCGCTCGGTCCTGCAACAATCGGAATTCCATTTACCCAAATGTCGAAACGGTGCCTTGTAGAAAATACTTTCCATTTACTGCCTAGTAAAATGGGGGGTCGAAGATAATAGACCATGTCAGTAAAACGTGAATCTGTTTTTCCTAAGTCTCGATCTAGATCATGCCCTTCAGAAAAAATAATAGGAATTCGTACATCTTCCGCCTCACTCGTCCCTTTTTGGGTTGGTGATATGGACGCCTCGTTCAAATTTGAAGAAAAGAAAAATGGAAATATCCTCCCTAATTGCCGAAAAACTTGGGTATTTTCCGCCAAACCACGTATATCCCTCGCCCATTCTCTTGCCTCTGTTTTATTCTGCTCAGTACCGAAGAAATAATTCCATCCGACTTTTGCCATAGAGGCAAAGACTCCACACCCATCCAGTGGTCCTGATGGATTGGGAACATTGTCTTGGGCATACACGATTCGCACAAATGGTGACATGACAACACATTTCGATGATATTTTTCCGATCCCAGATGGAAAAAGTCGTTTCTCCAATACCTGTATCTTTTTGGCAATATCCGGAGCATAACTCATCCGATGATTCTTTGGGTCAAATACAAATGAACTATCAAACGAAGCTCTCGCACCCGCATCTTCAGTATAGGCACCCCCATCTACCATGTTGTAAATTTTCAATAACGCCCAGTAATCACGAAGCGGTAGTCTTGCCTGTTTTGCGCGTTTACGTATAATCTCTTCTGCATTACTCAAATCTCTTTCACCATTCCTCAAGTACATACCAATCGGATCACCATCGATAAGCGCCACCGCAATGCGTAATTCTCTTGTGCTCAATCCGAGCAATGGTAAATATTTTTTTACCGCTGGTATGATGTAATCATATGCATCATCTTTCCGACCCTTTTTATCCCACGCAGATTTTCCTAAATCGTGGACCGCGAGAATTTTCCGAAACACCTCTGCAGAAAGCCCAGCTGGGAGACGTTTATCTGCAAAATATTTGTTAAATTGAGTTAATACATAATAGATGTGCTGTCGCAATGAATACCCTTCACTAACAACCACTCCATCATACTCAGCCTGCAACTCCGGAAACGCTTGTACGATGGGTTCGACTGAATCAAAAATTGTAATTGTCTGTGCCTTTGTTTTATCTCCTGCTGATTCTTTTTTGGGGGAAAATATGGCTTTATATACTGTTTCCTGTCCATGCTCAACCACTAGTTGCAATGCGATATCTGCTGTTGACTCACGGACACGCCCATTAAGCCATAGCTCTATCCGATCGGCATTCTTCACCAATGCATCAGCATGGTCATTCAACATTTGTCCGTATGTATGGGAATGATAATCACTTAAAACTAAAACATGCGATTTCAGCCATGCATTATCCATTCCTTTTTCTTTAAATCCGTTCAGCACCCAATCTTTTATGTCCGAAGGGATAATAAAATAAAGCTCTGAAATAGGAATCGAGGTTGTGTCGTCTGTCATGTCCCCATCCTTTTCTATCCCTGAGGAATTGGTAATATACCACTCGTCTTGTCCAATATGATCAATCACAATATATTTTCCGTATTTTGCCAAAACTTCAGCAGAGGCAAAAATGGAAACATCAGAAAACTGTGCGGGGCGTTGGTAACCAGCATTTTGACCGTATGATCCTGGTACTACCGACTCCCGACCAGCACGGTTAACCTCGTTGAAATATATATTTCCATTTGAGTTATGATCATAATCCATCCGAGGCGTTTTAGTTCTATCGAGTAAACCGGCATTCACTTGAGCATACGTCGACATCATAACGCCACTCTGTATGAGATCGAGCAGATTCCAACTATATCCCCCGTGACCGAAAAATTTCCCTACAGAAAAAATCTCTGTATCTTTTTGTTTATCCGTGATAGCAGCACTATTCGGATCTAGTGGTCTATACTGCAACTTATCATCATAAATCTTTTCCACACGAGCCAGATCATCATGCAACTTCACAATACGCTGCCATCGCCAATCCTGTGGGATACCGCCTCGCATGGTCGGATCAAAGTCCGCTTGCCTAATGATTCTCTTCCAAATATCTTGATAGAACGGTTGAAAATCAATATGCAATCTTGAGCGTGAATCTTGTTTTATTGCAGGAAATTTTTGCATCAATAGTACGTAGTTTTCAAATAACTGCAATAGTTCTTCTGTGGATCGTTTAGACGCCTTTATTTCATCCCTTAAATCGTGGTATGCGATATCAATAAAAGACTTTATTGATGTATAAAATATATCTTTCGCGCCTATCGTAATAGGATCTTGAAATAATGATTTAATGGTAACCAAACTTCCTGTTCGGAAACTCACATATTTAGTGAATATGTGAAACGTTTGTTTGCCTATAGAATCTGTAACCCTATACCACCCAAAACGAGGAATTTTAACCGTTTCAACGGAGCCATCTGGTCTGGTAAGTATATATGTATGGTTGGGAAATAAGCCGTTACAGCGAGAGCCATCCTGTGCATATACATTCTGTATAAATGTAAACATACCACCGCAATCTTGGGTGATGGTCGGAGCGCTGATTACTTCTCCGGCTGGATTTACGGCTGGAGTACCCACAACCAAGCTCACCACAGCTATCGCTCCGGCCAAAAGCAACATCGTCACTTTGCCCGCCGTAGCTTTAGCGAAGACTGGGATGGACCAACCTCGAACCTTTGCTATATTAAATAGCGTTGGCCCAAGGAATGAAACACCCGCTCCGGCGACAAAACCTATAAAATCCTTGAAATCATAGATATTTGTAAAGTCCCTTTTAAAATACAGGATAAATATCTTTTGAACAAAAAATAGAGCTACCAAAGGAATAAATGAAATTAGTTTGGCACGTCGTCGCATATGTGCGTCAATATTCATCACTGCTATGCCAATATTGATAAGTGCGCCTGTCACAACACCAGTTCCCAACCATCCTAAGTTTTGCCGAAGAAAATAAAAATTTACATGTTCAAAAATCTGCATCCAATCTCTCATGCGTTGCATATAGCCTTTATATACATCACCTGGTATATTACTAAGCGCTTCTCCAAGACCATATAGTCCAATCCCAAAGAAAGTAGCAACGCCCTCACGATCCTGTATGCCTTGCGGAACCTTATATTCTTTGCTAATCTTTGGATCATTTTCTTTGAAGGTTTTCTCTATCTGTTCTTTCAGTGCGGGGCGGTTTTCTTGTGTGAGGGAGGCAAGAAATTGTTCACGCGCTACCCCGTCTGGAATACGCTCGATGAGTACTTGTGATTTCCGTAACGCCTCCACGATCAACGGTTCTGTGGCGTTTACTAACGCCTCTCCAGTAAGCGTCGGATTGTTTGCAAGCGCCCGCAAACGGGCGGCATCGACCACACCCGCCGTCACGAGGGTTTGAATTTGAACAGAAACCTCCTGCACCCCATACCCACTCAACACTTTAGCCTCAAACTGAGCCAATGTATCCGCCCAGACTTGATCTTCTTTAGAAAATCCCTTAAAACTAACGACGTTACTCTCAGCACGAAAAGCACGCATGAAAAATTGCTTTTCCTCAGGGCTAACAGTCGTCACCTTTGCCAAAATCCCCTCAACAGCTTTTTGTTGCTCTTGTCTATCTACATTTCCAGCAATCTGTACATAATGATTTATCACCACACTTTCTTCCTTCGAAAGAGTTAGATCGGCGAGTATACGGTTATGAATGTTCTGGTATTGCACAAAATGGTTTACCGCACCTCGCGGATACCCACTTAATACTCCATACTGTTGATCAGATAAGCTAGAAAAATTAGTCTCTAACCATTGTGCGATTGGCCCAGAAATATGGAATAAATCAGCATTTCTCGGATCCTGGAATACCCGTGTAGCTGCTGCAAGATTTATAAATGACCAATCTCCATTTTTGATAAACATGAGATATTTAGTATCATCCAAAACTCGCATGATTTGACTTATTTCATCGATTGCAAAATATTCCTGATTACCAAGAATATTAGTCCCCTCAGGCAGAACCCCCATCATTACCAGTCGAAGCTTGGGAAATTGCTCCACCATACCTCGTAATGCAGCTGTCAATGAAGAAAGCAACTCTTCATAATCTTTCAAGCCAACTTGAGCAATTTGCTCATCAAGATGCGTTGGATTTGGAGAAATGTTAAGGACTGAATTTTCCGAATTCGGTGAAGCTGGTACCACATTCAAATTTGAAGAAAACAGAGATGGGAATACTTTTTGAAATTGTTGTCTTGCCCGCGCTGATTTCTGCATCCACAACAAAGCTCCCGGATACCGATCAAGATTTAGATTTTTAATTACTCTCCCAAATGCAGTACAGCCAGATGATACACCTAGCACACTTCCCGCTTGTACAGAATCCGCTGCATATGCACGGCGAATAAAAGGATTCCACAGTGTTGTTGACCCATTTCCATTTATCATGCTATGGTATGGATACATGACTGATTCGGTAAAAAAATTATCTCTACGAGAATCTGATCGATTAGCAGCGATTCTTATTGCTGCAAGCCAGGTCACTTTTGGTGTAGCATATGCATCGCTTTTCATCGCTCCGCTTGACATACCGAAGGTAATTGCTATACTCGTATCAACTGCATTTACCTTTGTATTGTGGATTTTGGCAGTAAATGTAGGGAGGAAATAATCACTATGGATACGACGATCTTGTTGAAAATTCTCTCCTTGGCCCCCTTCTATCTTTCCTTTGGCTTGGCTATGTATGGCCTCTATGTTGTTTTCTTCCGCAAGGATCGTTCTCCCCGTCAACCCTTGCGAAAGTGACACCCCTCCGCCACACTCTTTTTGAAGCGCTT
>CAYIXE010000064.1:0-4958 GCA_964367095.1 uncultured Gammaproteobacteria bacterium
ACGACGGAGCTTCGTTTACGTTGCCCTCAATATCGTTTGAGAAATCCTATATAGGGAGAAATAAAACGTCTCAGTATATGGTAAAAGCAGATTGGTTATACACAAGAAAGCAAAAGACATTACACATGCCAAAGAAAACAGACGTGGCTCTGCTGTGGCTTATAGGGCTCTATATTGGTGATGGATATATTACACGTACGTCTCGTTTCCATACGCGCGAAGTCCTATCAATTGCTATTCCAGAAACAGAAAAAGATATGCGTAGTAAGATCCGGACGGTTCTTCAAAGTATCTTTGGCTATGAAAATATAGGTGAAGAAAAATATAGAATAAAAATTGCTGCTGAACCGATTATTCGATTGTTTACCACATTGGGTCTTCGTGGTAATGCAAGGACAAAATCTCTTCCATCTTGGGTATATGGATTGCCAAAATCACAAAAGCTTGCATTGATTGCAGGCTACATTGATTCAGACGGATATCTTCGAAACGGGAAGAAAAATTCTGATGTATGGATTACGAGTGTAAACCGATCACTGTTGGAATCAGTTCAGATGCTAGGCGTATCATGTGGATTACATGTTACAGGAATTCATGAGTTTCGATATTTCCCAGATGTAAAAAATAAAAATCGTCAATCCATAGGGTTTCGTTTGCAGATAACCGGCGATTTAACACCTCTTCGTAACTCTTCGTTGAAGGTCCAAAAAGGATTCGTACCACGCAAGTATTATCATACTTTTGGTTCGCATCATAAATCTCCGATCACAAAATATATTAGTGATCATATGGGCTTTGCTCCGATACAAAAAATTGTCGATCATGGACAAGAGGATGTTTTTGATATTGAAGTTGAAGGTCATCATAATTTTATTGCAAATGGTATCGTCGTTCATAATTCAGAGGTAGTGTATAAAAGTATCCAAAGCGCCCTGACGAAAAAGGGTGTCATATTTCTTGATATGGACTCAGGTCTTCGGGAATATCCTGAGATTGTTAAACAATATTTCGGCACGATAATACCGGCAGGTGATAATAAATTTTCAGCCTTAAACACAAGCGTTTGGTCTGGTGGATCATTTGTGTATGTACCGAAAGGTGTGAAGGTTGAGTTACCTCTGCAGGCATATTTTCGTATCAATGCCGCGAATATGGGTCAGTTTGAACGGACACTTATTATCGCGGAAGAGGGAAGCTTCGTTCATTATTTGGAGGGTTGTACCGCGCCGATTTATACGACAGATTCACTTCATTCGGCAGTTGTCGAAATCATCGTAAAAAAAGGCGCAAGAGTTCGTTATACCACCATCCAAAACTGGAGCACGAATGTTTACAATCTGGTGACTAAACGAGCAAGAGTAGAAGAAGAGGGGACTATGGAATGGGTGGATGGCAATTTAGGATGTCTTGCTCAGGGATCGACTGTTACAACTCCAGACGGAATAAAGAAGATTGAACATATAAAAGCTGGTGATCAAATTTTGTCATATGATGAATCTTTAGGTCAATTATGTTTTCGAAAAGTACGTGCGAAGCGTTTTTCAGGTAAACAACATGTTCATGTAATTTCAGCTGGTGAACGTAAACTTCGTGTGACATCAAATCATCCATTTTACTCGTATGTGTATGATTTGACGGCGCCCAAAAAACTTCATCGATACAAGCTTAGTTATATACGTGCAGATAAAGTTAAGAAAGTAATTGTGCCATCTGGTTCTATCGACTATGGTAATCCATATCAATTAAAGAAGTCCTCTCTTGTGACTAAATTTTTGTCTCGTAATCAATATGTTGAAGATTTGGTTATGTCTCGTAAACGGAAGACAAAATTACGTGAAGTATTTTATACTACTGATGATATTGCTTGGTTGTTCGGGAATTGGTTAGGTGACGGAAATATTGAGATAAAAAATGCTAAGACAAGAAATGTTGTCCGTTGGGCAAAGGTTGGATTTTCTACACCAGTAACTGATCGTGCTCGTGATCGGTTGATGCATACGGTTACATCTCTTATCGATGTAAGGCCGGTTATGCGAAAGGATGGTGTTTATGTAGCGTGGCACAGTAAAGAATTTGCAGAGTTATTTCTTTTGAATGGTTTTGTCGGTAACGCCCGCAACAAACATATACCGAAATGGATATGGTCGCTTCCAGAATCACAACGTCTTTCATTTATTGCTGGATATTTGGATGCAGATGGTTATGTAAAAAATCCTCGTAGTTTTGTATTAAAATCAGTAAATCGTTCACTTCTTGAGGATGTTGCATCACTTTTATGTACGTTAGGTATTACTTCGCATCTTTATACGGAGTTTATAGGTCCTCGGCATGTAGTAATTATGGGGAAAAATTGTGTAGCTCATGGTTCGCACCAACTTGTTTTTCCATTGGATACGCGTCTGATTCAATATGTCAGCCCTTTATTACGTAAAAAGGCAAAACAATGCCGTCCGGCACGCCTGATACATTATCGCACGATCGGTCGCTCAGATATTAGACTGCCTAAGTCAGTCGAAATCCTTCCAATTATTTTATCTGAGCTTTCTAAATTCACGATTTCTACTTGGGATATAGAAGTCGAAGGAACAGGAAATTTTATTTCACAGGGCTTCATTGTTCATAACTCCAAACTCACTATGAAGTATCCAAGTGTCTATTTGATGGGAAGAAAGGCAAGAGGAGAAGTACTTTCCATTGCATATGCAGGGAAGGGTCAGCATCAAGACGCAGGAGGAAAAGCAGTTCATGTAGCTCCAGAGACTACTTCACAGATTATTTCTAAATCCGTAAGTAAAGATGGTGGCCGTACGTCTTATAGAGGATTAGTTGAGGTGCACAAAGGGGCCAAAAATTCGAAATCGAAAGTCGTTTGCGACGCGCTTTTATTGGATCCAGAGTCACGTTCTGATACGTATCCATTGATAAAGATTCATGAAAAGTCTGTAAACATAGAACATGAGGCTACAGTGTCAAAAATTGGCGATGAACAGCTTTTTTATCTTGAAAGTCGAGGGATAGCCAAAGATGAAGCACAATCCATGATTGTGAATGGCTTTATCGAACCGATTGTCAAAGAGTTACCTTTAGAATACGCTGTCGAAATGAACAGACTTATACAATTACAAATGGAAGGATCAGTCGGATGAAACAACACACCACACAAATAGAACGAGACACTTTCTATATTGCACATATAGGGGATGAGGATCAGAAGTATTATTACACGGTTGGCAAGAGAGCAAACTTGGTATTTATCGCGCTTATCGATGCTAAGAAATCTGTGACTGCCACTATTGATTTACGACTCGTTGGCGAGTATGCAAAAGCAACCTGTATGGGAATTGTGCGCGGGAGCAGTAACGCTGATATTATTATGCAAACCCTTCAACACCATCAAGCACCAAATACTACAAGTAATTTATTGGTGAAAGCAGTGCTTGATGATGCGTCAACTTTTTCATATGCCGGAAGTATTCTTGTGGATACAGGTGCACAAAAAACAGATGCATATCAGCGCAATGAAAATTTATTACTATCAAGTCTTTCCCATGCAACAAGCGAGCCGGCACTTGAGATAAAAGCCAATGATGTCCGATGCACGCATGGTGCGACCATTTCATCTATTGGGACAGAAGAGCTATGGTACATGATGAGTCGGGGCATATCGGAGGATGTCGCAAGAGATTTGATAGCAGACGGATTTTTAAAAAGCGCGTTGCGGCTTATTCCGGATTTGAAAAAGCGTGCTACAATTGAGTCGGAAGTTTTTAAATCTTAAGGAGAGAATTTTATTATGGACGGATACACATTTGCGATACATGAAAAAGACCTGACAAATGGCATGATGAAAACCATACAGGTGGGTAATAATAAAATTGCATTGGCAAACATTGATGGTCAGATTTTTGCGATTGATGATCGTTGTTCACATAAAGAGTGTTCTCTTGGGACAGAAGGTGCGCTTGATGGAAATGTCGTGATCTGTGGATGTCATGGCGGCAAGTTTGATATGAGAAAAGGCGAAGCGATGTCGCTTCCTGCGGTAACCAATGTGAGAAGTTATGCGGTAAAGATAGAAAACGGCGATGTATTGGTGAAGGTATGAATACGTTCGATTTGGCTCAAGTTCGCAAAAATTTTCCACAGCTTAAACGTTTAATAAACGATAAACCAATTGTGTATTTGGATAGCACCGCGACTTCGCTTAAGCCTCAATCAGTTATTGACGCGATTACAGGGTACTATACAAATTATTCCGCAAATGTATTTCGCGGGATTTATACGACCAGTGAAGAAGCTACTTTTGCCTATGAAAAAGCACGAGAACTCATCGCGACATTTATCGATGCCACATCGTCATCAGAGGTCGTGTTTACACGTAATACTTCGGAATCGCTTAATATGGTGGCCTCAAGTTTTGTCCAACCACGTTTACAAAAAGGAGATGAGGTCGTGACCACGATTATTGAGCACCATTCAAACATGGTCCCGTGGCAAGTGGTTGCAAAAGAGAAAGATGCAGTATTAAAGATTTATGATACGACACCTGAATATATTTTTGATCTATCAGAGTTGCCAAAGATAGTTACGAAAAAAACAAAAGTGTTTGCAATTTCTGCTGGATCCAATGTTTTGGGTTATTTGCCGCCGATTACAAAGATTATTGCGATTGTTAAATCCATAAATCCAAACTGCATAGTTGTCGTTGATGCGGCACAAGCTGTCGCGCATATGAAAATAAATGTGCAGGAATGGGGAGCTGATTTCGTTGCTTTTTCCGGACATAAGATGTTAGGTCCTACTGGCATTGGCGTATTGTGGGGAAAGAAGTCTCTTCTTGATATCACCGATCCGTATCAGTACGGCGGCGACATGATTAGCGTCGTCTATAGAGATCACGCGCAGTACAAAGAAACACCGCATAAATTTGAAGCAGGGACGCCGCATATTGCAGGTGT
>CAYIXE010000065.1:0-4902 GCA_964367095.1 uncultured Gammaproteobacteria bacterium
CATATACCTACCAGTGTATCAAAAATTCAAGCTAACTTCTAAAACAGGGTCTAAGGAATAAAAATGATATCCTCTGAGCAAGAAATCTCCCAAATTGTCCACCATACCGTTGTGCCCCATCCCAAAGGCTTCTAATATTTTCCAAAACTTCGGATGTTACCGCGAGTAAAAATGGTTTATATGGAATAACATTTTTTTGCAATTCATAAAGAGTTCCATCATCAGTAAATCCAATACCCACAACAGGAGCTATTCTTGAATCGGAATCTACTATAGTCCCGTGTGTTTCCCCTATAATTACTATTTCAAAAAGCTCTATTCGAGGTATCTTAAGTATGGTTCCATCATCAAGAAGATATACAGCTCTATTGGTCCCAAGGTTAGAAACGGGCGCATATATTTTTCCGTTTACTTGAATATCCTGCCTGTTATCAACTTTGGATATCTGCACGTCATACTTTAATCCAGTCAAAACAAGGGCGGGCAATTTGGAACCAATATGTTGCTCCCAAACTTTTCTCTGCTCATCCGTTAATTCGGAGGTTTGTGCTAATGCTTTCGAAACTATCAATTGCAATTGTTGTATAGATACTTCACTCTCTATCTGTACAATCTCCCCCGCCGTCACGAGGGATCGGACTTGCGCAGCAACAACCAAGTCAGATGTTTCGGATGAAACTAAATCAAGTTTTGGAAACCTGTCAAGAGACAACTCAAAATGATTCGTCGGGAAAAATTCAGCACGAACATCTTCGACAATTTGGTTCGGCTTCTGGTACCCAATATCAAATGGGATATCAATCGAACTCCATGGAGGCGACATATTCTTTTCCAAATACCACCATTGTCTCAAAGATGTATTGAAGCCTTCCAACAATAGCCCTATCCCCTCATTTTTGTCCGTTTGAAGTTTGCCTTTCATAAAATAACCTCCCACATATGCCTCATATTCGCGTTGTTCGTGCGTCAATTCACGAAACTTATCGTTTTGAAGTGCGTGGATTAACTCGTGTTCAAACATGCGAATACCGTTCTGGCTGTCTCGCCAATCTACCGCGCTCCTAGGATTCAGCGCTATCCCCCGATATTCTGGAAAATACGTCCCACCGACATATCCACTATGCCGCTGAAAAAACAATTGTACGTCTAGATCATCTTTTGATAAAAGCGTTATGTTGTTTGCTTTGGCGATCGCGAGTAATGCTTGAGTGTAGGCTTCTGGATTACTGTCTATGAGCGCTTCTGACGGTAAACCATACTTAATACGAAACGCCTCGTGATCAGCAAGAAGCATGTGTGTGAATACATCTTTGGTATCATCCGTTAGCCATATACCAGTAAGGTAGTACAGCATGCGCATGTCTGGTGGCGTCCATGGGTTGTCCAATTCGTCGAAATTTTTCCCAGTATATCGTTTAGTGGATATCTCAAACGCATTCCGTATTTTTTGAAGTATCCAGAGGTGTTCTGATGCGACTCTTTTTACCTCTTCATCAGGGGTATTCGTAGCAACGATAAAAAGCGTTTTCGCAAGGTCATTGAGCACGCTGACTGTTTGAACGCGATCATCCCCAAACAATTGCCGATAATCATCATCCGTTAACTGCTTTGTATACCTTGGATATGGATATTCACGATCGATAGAATTCAAAATCGGAATTAATCGTTCCATAGCAGGGAACAGTTGTTCAGGTGTTTGCGCCACGCTCAAATCCCGAACAGCCTGCCGCAATGTAGTATTCGTCGTTTCGGTAGCATGACCTCCAATCCGCTTGCCCCCATTTCTCATCCCTCCTCTCACCCACCCTTTTACGACTTTCCATGGTGCTCGAAAAATTGAAGCGCACGTTTTCCCCTCTTTCTTCTCATCTTCCCCCGCCGCATACACTTTCGAAACAAATGGATTGTATGAAAAACAGCCACTATCTTTAAGCTCTGTAAATTTTCCCTTCACTTGCAACGCTATCGTTTGAATATCCGCGGCACGAATGGCAGCTAAGATTGGTCCCTCAATATCCTTCGATAAAACTGCTGCCTGACGCACACGTTGATACGAAACTTCTGCAAGTACGGCGCGACTTACAAAGTCTTGTGCTGACACTGATAATCGTTGAAATTCTTTATTATGAATCATTGCATCAAATTCGGGTCGCGCTAAAACAGCACGATATATTTCTTCTTGAGACGCTACAGGATGCGTGTGCACTTCTTCAAAAACTATACCCTCCATCATGGCGTACAAATCAAATACTTGATCATAATTTGCCGCCAAACTCATTTTTTGTGCCAAAAGATAGGATGTCCCTCGTTTATAATCCGAAGCTTGTCCAAGTTGCTTCCTCTGCAACCGACGCACAGTTCTCTTGCCGTCAGCCAGTGTTACGTCATAAAGGATTAATTGATTATTATCCCTTTCAATATTCGTCACAATCCCTAGAACGCCAGCCACATTTCCTTGTCTGACTGTCACGATATCGCCAATGGTAATTCCATCGTTTGTGGGTAACGCTGGCTCCAAAAACCACCATGCTAATCGAATCGGCGCTGTCAAAAACTGTACAAATCCATTATTATTATTCAATAAATCATCGATTCCCTGCACCGCTTGATCACTAAAATAGTCCTTCACCCATTCCCAATTCCATTCCCACAATGATGGATTACTCCAGTTTTTTATCCTCCATCCCCCAGTGCGAAATCGCTGCCAATCTGTTTCATAGAGTGGTAATGCAATACGTGAAAAATTTCTAGGAAAAAGTAACGGTGTTAACAACCGTGAACCGAACCATCCGAATAAGTTATGAATAGGTGTTGCTTTTCGTACAAAATCTGGGAAATCACGATAAGTAAGATTGGTCGTATCAATGAGCTCTAACACTGTCTTCACCACTCGACGAATACGGTTGAGTGCTGCTTCATATTTGATATCTTCCTCTCGCTGACCTCCAAGTGTATTGAGATTCTCTCGATATGAAATTCTGATCAATGGTTTAGCCGCAACAACTATAGCCTCAATCATAAAATTTCTTGTCGCTGCAACTATTTGGCTGCCAACGTCTTTCAAACTTGTCTTTACATACGAAATCCCATCTCCTATCCACACTCGAATAACTCTATTTGGCCGTTTCCAAAGAGTCTCACTGGTAAATTTTGCCGCAGATTTAAAAGCATTTGCAACTGGGCGATACGTAACATTGGCTACTTTGCATCCAAACGAATTGGATGTTGCGACCCCCAAAACTTTGCCTTGCCCACCATAGCCTTGCGCGAAGGTGCGGCCATTATCAGCATAAACACGAGACACAAAAGATAATGTATCTCGTGATATACTAGATTTTGGTGTGGGCTCGGCAGGCCTGCCCGCCGCAGCTTTAGCGAAGGAGGGTTTGCTCTTGTCTCCTTGATCTAAAAATGGTACTCTTTGAGCAAGGTTATCAGTCTGGTCTATACGCAAATCTGCTAGGCGTACCAAGTAGTCCCCGAGAGGGGATTTTTTGGTAGCTATCCTATCGTTTGACAGACTATTTTTTATTATGTTATTGTTTTCTTGCGTGGAAAAACTTGTCTTCGTAGCCAACCCGTTCAAACTTTCACCAGCCCAGCTCGCATCTCTTGCGGAAATAGCGCGCGACGTTGCCCAAGTCATGTTTGGAAGCGCTGTCATAACACCATTATTTACCAATGAGTTCAATATCGCAGTGCTCATCGCAGGATTGACAGCAACATTACTGCTCTGGTATGGTAATCTTGTACTTGTAAGAAAGTTGGAACTATGAACCTTGCTCAAATTAACTCTATGTATCTTATTTATATCTTTGCCGTATTGGTTGCTATTTTTGTCCTGCTTGCCGCGTATATCTCCTTCAAAGATTCCGATCGGCAAAAGGGCACCAAGCGACGAGCTTCGTAACTGCCCGCTCGTTCCACCCCTACATATATCATCCGCTTTTTTATCAAATATTTGTGCCGTCTCATCCAACACTTTAACTACAGGTATAACTAACGACTTTGCAAAGGCTTCATCTGGAGTGGTAGGCTGATAAAATTCTGGGTGAGTCGATTGCCGTTCTTGCTGAATTTTCTCAGCGTATGATTCATAATCAAAATATCTCGCATCTATATATTGTTGATACGTCACCTCATCAAGCAATTCATTTAACTTTGTGACACCCCAATCAAAAATCACGAGCCTTCCGTCTACGGTATACCCTATTTGCTGTATTCCGTAATCATGCACCTTCAGGGTATTTTGCATAAAAGACAGCAATTCTTCTATTCTGGAAATATCTGATTCCTGTCGAATACCATAGAACGAAAGCGCTGCGGTGACTTGGCGATCTGTTTCTTCAACAGGATAATTATGCGATCGAATCGCTGATATGTTTTTCTGTAAAGAATCAATTTGCTCATCATAATCGTATGCATGAAGTGGACTTATTCGTTCTTCCTCCAAATATACAGAATCTGATGAATATGCTGTATCGACATACCCCCACGAAAGTATAGGGACTAAATTATTACGGTATTGTGGGAAATGAATCCATGTATATAATTCAATGAAACTAGCCCCCTCATCCCCAATCTTTACCACTGTATTAGTACGCACCGGATATGCTTTTCTTGTAGAACGTGTGCCGTAGTTGATGACAATGGATCAAATGTTTGGATACCAACGTGTAACTTGTCATCATACATGGACATTTGTCTCTCAAAAGAAGGTTTATACATGGTGCTAAACGAATCGACGACTTTCTTTGTTTGTTGCATCGCGAGCGGACTATCTATCTGTTTAGCACGGGCATATGAGAGCCAGAAATCATTTGCTTTTAAATCTGCGCTACGTATCTTTTTACTTTCGTAAGGAAGAAACATAATACGTTCGTCCTCTAACTTCACCATATA
>CAYIXE010000066.1:0-4828 GCA_964367095.1 uncultured Gammaproteobacteria bacterium
CCAAGCAGTTGGCTTCTCTCGGGCATAAATAAATATGCTCCGCTATTCATTTATGTCTCTATCATTCCGTTAGAACCTATTTTAAGGATCAAACGAGCTAATGCGCACGCTCCGCGTGCCTCATTGCTTTAATATTACTACTACGCTCTTCTAATGTGCTAATTCAAATGGACTCGGAAAAGCGGAAACAGAAGTTTTGGGGATACGGATTCCGCTTTTCCTCGGCTGAATGTTTTTTGAAATTCGGCGAGATTTGGAATTCTGCCCGCTGGGGTTTGGGGAGGAATGCGGGCGGGTTATATTAGTTCGTATATTTCTTCTTTTTGATTAGGTTTGTATTTCAATCTAGGCCCGTTACTTGAAATATTTTTAAGCGCCTGTGTCAGTGCGGCTATGTCTTTTTTTGTATTATGTATCCCGATACTTACCCTCACTATTCCATAAGACGATAATCTTTTACCCTCAACAATTTCTTTTTCAATTCGAGCCTGTTCTTTCTCTGAGATAGAGAACCATCGGCGTACGAGACGGTGATTGCAGATCGTGCCTGCTCGAGTCTCAATTCCATATTCAGTATCCAAGATAGTGGACAAAAGAGCGTGATGGTAATTTTTGAGATTGAATGTAATAGTGCCGATTCTTTTTTCTTTTATATAAGTTTCAGGAGATATATAAAGAGTCAGTCCATTGATTTTAGAAAGTTGATTGGTTACATAACTAACCAAGTTAGCTTCGTGTTTATAAATATACTTCCACCCAACTTTTTCTAAAATACGGCAACTTTCTGCCAGAGCAACAATCCCTGTAACGTTCCATGTGCCTGTTTGGTGTCGTGATTCGACAGGTGCCCAAATTACTTTTTCTTCTGAAAGCATATCAATTGATCCACCCCCGGGGTCAATGGGATCTTGCTCGACAATGTATGTAGGAAGAACAAGTACGCCAATTCCAAAAGGTGCATATATTTTATGTGCGGAAAAAGCTAGTGCATCAATACCATCAGCTTTCATTCGTATCTGACGGTGAGGAGCAAGCTGAGCCGCATCGACAAATAAAAGTGCATTATATTTATGAGTAAGCTGTGAAATCTTTTTTATGTTTGGAACATACCCCGTGAGATTGGATGCTCCAGTGATGGCTACCAGTTTCACTTTGTTTTTGTGTAAAGATATTTTTTTCTCAAAATCTAAATAATCCAAAGCTCCATCACTTGTAGAGTTTACATATACGACTTTCGCTTTTGAGTTAAACCTCCACGGCAGATTATTTGATGTATGCTCAATATCAGATGTAAGAATGACATCGCCCTTTTTCAGTTTCAATAGACGAATAAAAAGATTAATTGCATTACTGGTATTGTTTGTAAAAACCATCGATTGATTTTTCTTTGCTTGAACAAACTGTCTAATTATTTCGATAGATTCATGGACAATCTCATATGTTTTCTGTGCATGTGGCCCAGCACCTCTGTGAAATGCACTGTATGTTTCAAGAAAATTATTTACTTTTTTCAAAGTTTGCTCAAATGGAGGTGTTGTAGCTGCATTATTAAGTATAACCACTCTAGTAGTTTTTCCAGTATGCAATTTTATTTTTTTGTTAGTTCCAATTACTTTAGGCAATTTCATATTTATATAAGTGCATAAGCACTCTCCTCATAATTCTACAGCTAAAATGCTGAGAAGAATGCTGGAACAGAGGGCGCGAGGCCGTATTCCAGCAAGATTACAACCTCCTTTCAATTGCTGATTGATACACATCGTCGCTATTCGAGCTGACCACGTTCGCGACTTTGAGAACACGATCAACGCACCGAGTCGCTTCTTCTCTCGACAGGTGCGGTGCCCGATGCAGACCTTCCCTCAAGTACCACTCGCGTGGGGACAAGAGATAGAAGCCCGAATCGGCAACGACTTTTCGCCATCCGTCTTCCGGCAACACCTCCTCCGTCTCACGACCGAGGTAATGTTGCCGACTTCTCTCTGGCATCCATATACCCATCTGCGCGTCGCAGTAGCGAAGACCTTTGACATCAAATTCATTGTATCCGAGTTTGTGAAGCTCGGGCAAGAACGAGAGGTCGGAAAGTTCCGCTATGTACGGGTGAGAGATCGGCAACGCCAGCACGCCTTCCTCCTTTGCTAGTCGAAGAGTATTCAGATGCTGACGCACCGTGATCTTCTCGACCGGAGGATGATTGCCGGTGATACCGACGACCAGACGGAAATTCTCAATCCGAGCCAGTCGTTTCATCGCCTCTCGTCCAAGTGGCCACTTTGTCACGCATGTCACCAATTTTGCAATCGGTGACACCGTTTCAAGAAAGTGCCAGAGGAAACGATCGAGCTTCGGCCAGAACGGATCCGTTACCGCCGTAAAACCCACAAAGTCTCCCTTGAGGATCTCAAACGGAAAACGGAAGAATCGTTCCTGCTCCTCCATGGAATCTCCGATCCACGGCGTGACGTTGATGAAGGTTGAAGCCCTGTTCACCCCCGCAATCGGGTTTGTATTCCAGAGCTCGCGGCGTACATCATGCTCCGTGATAAAGCAATATTTGCACGCCACTGGGCAGGCTGGTTGACCAGCCTTGAACTTTTGCGATTTCATTGGCTGATCTCCTTTGTGATGGCTTGGTTGATGTTGAATTCCGGTAGTGTTCCATCTATTTCCACATACCGAAAGTTTTGTTTGAGAGACGAGATGAGCTCCGGCATACGATCCGCCTCGACGGCGAGTCGTGCTTTTACTTTTTCTCGCGTGTCGCCTAGACGATTGCGACCGAGCACTCGTTCAATCGCTACTTTTTCCGAGACAATCAGATTCACCACAAGGGTGGGATTGATCGGATGAAGCATCAACTGATTGAGGTTTCTCGGAAAACCGTCAAGCACCCAACTATCTTGAATGTCAGAACCGCGAAGTACTTCTACGGCAAGTTCATCATCAAGCGGTTGCCAGATGTGACCAGTGCTTTCGAAATATCTCGCAATTCTTTTTCCAAGATCGTCGTTGGTTTTGAGATGCTTGCGCACCTCATTGCCGATTGAGATGTGAGGTACACCGCAAGATTTCTCGAGCAGCGCACCCTGAGCGGTTTTGCCAGCTCCCGGCAATCCGATGAATATCACCCTTAGGTTTTCCGTTCTCATAACTTGAATTTACTCCTCTCCAAGTTCGAAGTCCAGAATCCTTGATGGTGACATCCCTACGGTGACCCGATACTCTGGGGGAAGCACGTCCTTGAACATTGCCAAGAAGCAGTAACTGCACTTGAAACAATGCTCTTTAGCGCGATACTCACTCCAGACCATCCACGAGTTCACTCCGTAGAGCGAGCCGTGTCCAGACACGCCGTCAGGCATCTTGAAACGAGGATGAAGTCTGACTGCCGATGTTTCGCCTGGCACGATATGCGGATCGGTTGCCAACATTCCTCCAGTTACAAACCTAGCGAGGCTCATCTCTCCCCATGAAGGTATCTGGCCTTCATGAGTCCTGATGTTGATGTATGGCGTTCCGTATTTTGCGGGCGAAACCGGACAGTTGGTGCAACACAGACTGCACTGACTTCTCACCTCAACGTTGCAGTTTTTGTAGCGTTCTGACGCTGTGTGAACCTCAACATTGAATCCGAGATGGCGAAGCAGTTCGACAGAGCCCGGCAAGGGTTGTGCAAACTGTGCTTGGCCAGCGCAAGTGCTGGCAATTGGACACAAGTCGCAACGCACAAACTTCGCAGCGGTGTGATACGGATTCAGACTTCTCTTCTTGCCGAGAAGCGCTGAAATCGCGCACTGGGTGCGAACCCAGTAAGGAACTTTTAGTTCACTCGCAAGCTCCCGCATATATTCTGCGGTTGCCTGTGGAGTGAGTTTCAAAGTCTTCATCCACTGCTGACCATCTGGCGCTGCAATGTGCTCCAATCCGGAGGCGACAACGACGTCATGACTTCCTCGAAAACCAGAAGAAATGATTGCATTGCAACCCGCGTTGACACTCTTGCGGAAGATTCGCCCGATCGTTTCTTTGCTATCATTCACGGTGTGAATGATCGGACGGACATACGCAATTGACCACGCTCCGCATTCACGCGCGGCTTGCAATGTTCGATAGCGATGTTCTGTTCCCATCGGTTCCATCTCTTTCGGAAGTTCCGAGATGGAAGCGAAGACAAAGAGGTTGAGGTTTTGCGCCCAGCCTGTTAGCCGTTCGCGCCACCATGGTGTATCGAGGTTCCCCTTGGTTATGATGCCAACGGGACCGGTGTGCTTGTCTGCCACGAGGGCATCAAGCTTGTCTGCGGTCGAATCCCGAAGGATGACCGGATCTGCTAAGTTGTTGATACTCACTGGCAGATCGCGCAGGAGCATCCTGTAGGTTTCTTTCATTGTGGTGTTCATGGAAAACTCCTGTTTGATTTGCGTGACAGAATTGAAAGTGATTGTGATTTCAAAGAACAGCGCAGTTAAGTTTTAAAAACAAACTCAACCGGGGCACTTGCCCATTGCGATAGAGAACTCTTCTGTTATAATTGTAGTATATTTATTAATCATAACGTAATTTATTTATGAAAATAGAAAAAAAATTAAGGAAGGAATATTTTGAAAAGGTTATGTCTGGTGTTATGAATACTGATATAAGACTCGCTGATTTTGATTGTAATGTTGGTGATGTCATTTTATTTAAAGAATGGGATGGCGCTGCACAAAAATTTACTGGCCGCACCCTTGAGAGAGAAGTTACTTCTGTTTCAAAAACTCCTCGTCCACGACCTTGGACGGAAGAAAATATTAATAAATACGGTTTTCAAACTATTTCTTTTTAA
>CAYIXE010000067.1:0-4820 GCA_964367095.1 uncultured Gammaproteobacteria bacterium
GCTCACTAGATTTTGTTTTTAAAGTGCGGGCAGTATTTAAACGTATGTCAGACACAAAAGATCACGAAGAAAAAATAGAAATCCACGAAGTTTTGCCTATTGTTGCAGTTGAAGAAGGCGCTCCCATCCGTGAACTTCTTCCCCATATTCAGAAAATGCTTGATGACTATATCGAGGGACTCAATTTAGCAAAAAAAGCAGTTACACCAATACATATAGACGATATTGCCCTCCGAGTAGCCAAATTTTACGAAATGATACGAAAAGTTGTCGATTGGAAAGAGGATAACGCACTTCGTCGAAGTGCCACAGAGAGGGTCCTGAAGCGCACCCTATTTCCCAAACTTTCTAAACTCACCCTCACCCCAGACGTGGATACCTATCGAGTAGCCTATACCGTCACAGCTGACCTTATTCGCGGCGGACATCTTCTAAACGATGAGATACCGGAAGAAAGTGTCCTCGTAATTGAAACAGCTCTCAAGAAATATTTATACATACTCGCACATGCCAAATTTACAAAATTTGAACAAATCCCATTAAAACAGCAAATCAATTTTGCCATGTTTATTATTGAACTCGCCGCGTGCGAAATTGAGGAAATCCTTACTACGCCGGTCAAAGAACGCGTACTTCTTGAAACAATGACGAAAATGATGAGTGACAGGATTCGTGTACGACCGGATGGCACAATGAATGACGATGAGAAAAAAACTCAGGTCTACATAGCAGTCTGCCGCACACTTTTTGATTTGGATGATACATTTATCATAGCGCAACTCATCAAGTTTTCCTACAGCTCGTGGAGTATGCCATCAGAAGAAGACCTCGCTGTCTATGCAAAAGATATACCGGCACTTTGGGAAGGATCGAGCCATGTACTCGAACACCCTCTTGCTCGACAATTTTATGCGATTTGTGAACGAATGGACACTGTCTATATGCTTATCGGTGATCTTTTGGATACCTATAAAGATAAGACAGAGGATCTGCAAAAATTATTTGGCAACAAAGAACGATACGTAGAAGAAATAACTATTGCCTATGACAAACGCTATCATTCACTGAAGTCTCGGCTTATGCGCCTGGCAATTTTCTCCACACTTTCCGTATTTTTATCCAATTGGGCTACATTTTTTATCGTTGAGATACCATTAGCTTCCATATTTTACGAAGGCTTTAATTGGTTTACTGCAACGATTGATTTTGTCGTTCCCACTGTCGTTATGGCGCTTTTGGTTTCAATCATCAGAGCACCGGGGTCAGAAAACATCAAAAGTGTCCTAACTGCAGTATCACAAAGCACGTATAGCGGAGAAAAAATGATGCTTTATGACGTCTATCTTAAAAAAAGAAGAAACAAATTTTTCAATCTTTTCGCCAGCATGCTCTATACGTTTATGATGTTTGGGGTATTGGGAGGCACTGGATATATATTCTATATAGCCAAGCTTCCTATCACCTCAGTTATCTTTGATACATTTACTATAGCACTGACGTTTTTTGCGGCTGTCTTAATCCGAAACAAATCCAAAGAACTTACGGTAGATGATTCGTCCAGCATCTTTGAATTTTTCATGGATATGCTTTCTGTGCCTATCGCCCGTGTAGGCTCGTTTTTGGCAGCCAAATGGAAAGAATATAATATAGTAGCAATACTCTTTACTTTTTTGATTGAAACACCGATGGTGGTAATCCTTGATTTTATTGAAAGCTGGAGCAAATATCTTAAAGAACGAAGGGCTGATCTTCATTAAATACCCGACTATACGGTATAATACAAATACCGCTCTCATAGCTCAATGGATAGAGCAACTCTCTTCTAAAGAGTAGATGAAGGTCCGATTCCTTCTGGGAGCACAAATTAAAGGCGTTTAAGCCAAAGGCTTATTACGCTTGACAGGGATTTCCACATGTCACGTATATTATTTCTTATCGCAATCCTTTATCTTTCTTGTTTTTTCCCGACACAAACTATCGCTAAATATAACCCTCTTGAAACACCAAATAACAAATACGGCATTCTTACAGTCGACGCCAATGATATTCTTGAAGTTAGTTCGCTTATAAACAGCAGTGGCGGCGATTGGGGCTATGTATCTCTTGTAATCCAGGAAGATGATAGAAATAGAGAAAAATGGCAAGCGGTGTTTAACTCGATGAGAAGATTGCATCTTATCCCTATCGTTCGACTGGCAACAAAAATAAATGGTGACGCATGGGAAAAACCAACTATCGAAAGTATTTCTGACTGGATATCATTTTTCAACGCGCTTAATTGGCCGATAGAAAATAGGTACATCGTACTTTTTAACGAACCCAATCACGCCAACGAGTGGGGGAGGACACTTGATCCCAAAGGTTATGCAGAGCTCGCGACTGCATTTGCCCAAGCGTTTCATGCAGCGTCAGAGGATTATTTTGTGTTGCCGGCTGGCCTTGATGTGTCTGCCGCAACCGATGGGCGATCTCTTGATGCAGCGTCGTACCTTAAGCAAATGTATGAAGCGAATCCGAAATTATTTGAACTCTTCGATGGCTGGGTATCTCATTCATATCCTAATCCCGCCTTTTCCGGCTCGGCGTATGCATATGGCCGCGGCACAGTGCGATCGTATGCATGGGAAAGAGAATATTTGCGTTCGCTTGGCGTCAGTAAATCTTATCCGATATTTATCACAGAGACCGGATGGGTGCACTCGTTTGGTGTAACGAATAATTTCAACATGCTATCGCCAGAAGCAATCGGGTCAGCTCTCCAACAATCTTCTGTCGGCGCATGGACTGATGTTTCAATTGTAGCTATTACGCCTTTTATATTTAACTATCAGGGATTACCGTTTGATCATTTCTCTTGGAAAAAATTAGGTTCAAGCGATTTTTACGCACACTACTATGCATACCAAGAAATTTCAAAAGTTCGCGGCTCACCATTCCAGCGAGAAATATATACAGTTGATCATCCATTAATCCCTGACGCTCTTGTAAAGAATTCTTCAGTCACCCTCACAGCAAAAATTCTAAACTCCGGACAATCTATCATCTCGCATAAAGATGGCTACACACTAAAAATACATGGTCCGAAGGAATTTATCTCTATCACTGACTCATTACCCTCCATAGAGCCACAGGAGTCTGGAGAAGTTCGACTTCATCTTCGCGTACCAAATAGTGAAGGAATTTTCCCTTATACGCTCTCCCTCACTCACGATGACCGCTCGGTCACTCTGCAAACAGGCACTATAACTCTCATTCCACCGCCATCTTTATCACTTGACGTACAACTGGGGTGGAAGAATAGAAGTAATACTAAAGAAGCTACGGTGTTGATTTACGATAAAGATGAACTTATCCATAAAATACACGGAGTATCGATAGAAAATGGCATCGGTATCGTCTCTGATTTAACAAACGTCATACCAAACAATTCCTATCGGATTGTGCTACTCGTTCCTCAATATCTCCCAAGGCAATCGATCGAAACAATTAAGGCAGAGGGGTCAACGATTCTCATGCCCAGAATGTATCCTGTGGACTTTAATGGTGATGGCGCATTTACTATTGCTGACCTCTTTATCATGCTCTCTCTGCCGCCTCGCGATATACTCCGACTATTTATTAAGATATAATAGGTATTATGGTGGCTGTAGCTCAGTCCGGTTAGAGCGCCTTCCTGTGGAGAAGGATGTCGAGGGTTCGAATCCCTTCAGTCACCCCCGAGTCAAAATAGGTTCCCCCGAGATTGACGAGGAGTCGCGTTTGACGCGACATCCTCTAAATTGTATTTAATATACATATGGAAGAAACGTCTGACGTTTCAAGATATTACGTTTATATTTTATACTCGTATCAGGATCTTGGCTTTTATATTGGTTTTACCAATAACTTAAAACGTCGTCTCACAGAACACGCAAAGGGTGAAGTTACAGCAACAAAAAAGAGGATTCCTATCAAACTTATTCACTACGAATACTTTATTAACCGACGCGACGCTGAAGCAAGAGAGAAATATCTCAAAAGTGGTTATGGACGAAAACAATTCAATGAAATATTGAAAGCCACTTTAGAAAATTTAAAATGAGCCTGACTCAAATTTTGTGCATACCATGTGTGTAGCTGGTCCCATAGGGGACCCAAAATATCAAGACGCTCTTGACTTAATTCTGTTTGGTTTCTATATTAATCATATATGGAAGATAAAATATTCAAGCCAAATATTCTTTCAATCGCGGGTCCAGAATCAAAATATAAACTGCCCAATGCCAAACCAGCAGGATTTTGGGGCGGATTTTGGCACGGAATAATCGTCCCCCTTATTTTTATTATTGGTTTGTTTACCTCAAATGTTAGAGTCTATGAAACACATAACAATGGGCGATGGTACGATTTCGGATTTCTCCTTGGAATCGGTGCTTTTAACAGCGGAAGTCAGACGGTTACAAAATAACGCGAAATATTCCAACTGTATACCAAATGTTAACCAGCTTAGGTCACAAGCACAAGGTGCTATACGCCAAGTTTAACAGCTTTTCTTCGATGGGATTTTGTGCGTAATAGGTGTGTAGCTGGTTCCATAGGGGACCCCAAGCCCTATAACATTGACTTAATAGTTCTGGTTTGCTAGACTCCCTTCAATATGCTAGAAAATATTTACGAAACGGGAAAAGTTATAGTGTTACGGAAAGTAATCACAGTTAATCCTTTAGCCGGCGGAAGGGGTGTTGAGGTGGGTGACAGTGATCTGCATGGTGAAGAAGTAACTATGGAGTTAAGTAAAGTTTCGTGTTGGTAAAAACGTTACTTTAGGCTGTTGTTTTGCC
>CAYIXE010000068.1:0-4736 GCA_964367095.1 uncultured Gammaproteobacteria bacterium
ACAATACCTATTTCGCAAGGAGTCGGGAAGATAGGTCGAGGCCGGAGGACTCAAGAATTTATCAAAATTATTTTGTTGGCATAATATCCCACTGATGAGCGGGATTTTTTGTGGTTGAGAAGGGGATAGTGATGCGGTATAATGCAATGACTACATAAGAAAGGTGGTATATATTTAATGGTAAAAAAACAATCCCCAGCAACCTCAATGGAGGATCTTCTCAAAAAAACAGGATATAACCTCAAGGGACTTAAAAAAGGCGATGTCGTAGAAGGTGTCATAACCCGCATGACTACCCGCGAGATAGCATTAAATATCGGCGGCAAAACCGAGGGAATCGTCATGGATAAAGAACTTGAAACGTATAGAGAAATGCTCTCAAGACTCACTGTGGGTGCGATAGTTACCGCACAAGTAATTGTTGCGGAAAATGACAGAGGACAAAGTGTTTTATCCATTCGCAAAGCACTTCTTGATACTCGATGGACGCAATTATCAAACCTTCAAAAAAGCGGCGAGTCCGTGGAAGTTGCACTTCGAGAGTCAGTGCGCGGCGGCGTGTTGGTAGATTACGGCGGGCTCAGGGGTTACGTCCCCCTTTCTCAGCTTGATGCCACGGTTGCCAAACAACTTGAAAAGGCAGTAGGGCGAAGAATAAAAGTAAAAGTAATTGAGGTCGACGCGCCCACAAACCGCCTTGTGTTTTCACAGCGAGCTATTACAGAAGAGGCGGTGCTTGCAAAACAGCGCGAGCTTATAGATGCGATTTTGGTGGATAAAAGTGTCGATGCGACGATAACCGGCGTTGCGCCATTTGGTGCGTTTGCAAAATTTAGTGTGGAAAAAGATGGTGAAAAGCATGACGTAGAGGGGCTTATTCATATTTCAGAAATTGCGTGGGAAAAAGTAGATGATCCAAATCAATATTTGAAATCTGCTGATACTTTAAAGGTAAAAGTTATCGGAGTAGATGCAAAGACCGGCAAAGTCACTCTTTCCTTAAAACAGCTCCTTCCAGATCCATGGGAGCATGTATTGGATATGTTTGAAAAAGATACACAAGTGAAAGGAAAAGTTACTCGGGTATCTCCATACGGAATATTTGTCGAATTATCACCAGGTGTAGAAGGACTTATCCATATTAGTAAAGTCGCTCCGGGAACAGAGCCAAAGGCCGGCGATGAAATTTTGTGTCTTATTGAAGATTTAAAGCCGGATCAGAGAAAAATTAGTCTCTCTATGGCGCTTACGGAAAAGCCAATGGGGTACCGTTAATATGACAGAACAACCATCAACAGGCGTCGGGTTTCGCCAAAATATTCGTGAAATATTAAAAAATGAACCAGTGGTATTGGTTCAGATGGGGGAGCGTAATTTTCCAAAGTATGAATCATTGCTCACGGATTTATCGCTTCGATCTCAAACAGAAGATGGTATGCTTTCAGTTACCGGAAATCCAAACGAAACTCCACAGGAATGGATAGAAAACACCAAAGGACTTTGGGTGTTTGGACCAAAAGAAGGTGACATAGCAACTGCTGAAGGATCGAGTGGATTTGTGAGCGTCTATGAACCGGAGCATTTGGATAAGATTAATGAATGGCAGGGAGCCAAGGGCAAACGCGTATATGAAAAAGGGCAAGTCCTTGAGCTGTCTTCGTTTGTAAAAGAGTCACCAGAATCCATGAAATTAGAAGACAGTGCGACAAAATTAGCACTCGATAAGGTCTTTAATGGATTAAACTATAAAGATATCCGGGCAGTATCTGTATGGGTGACCCATGATGAAAAGAATCAGCTGGATCCGATAGATGCATCCAGAACTATGGCACTTGGTGGCAAAAAGCTTGGCAGTGTACGCTACGATGCGGGCGAAACGGTCGACAGTACGTGCTTTGTCATCCCCAGACAAGCATTTTTGGATACGTTAACCGGTGGACATAAATAAAATAGTGTAGAATATCTTCATGAAACTACGTACAGTTTACATTTGCCAACAATGTAGTTTTGAAACGCATAGTTGGCTCGGGAAATGTCCAAACTGTGATACATGGAATTCACTGATAGAGACCGTGAAGGATGTGGCAGCGAGTCGTCAGTCGCTCGCCTCGCTTAAGCTTCGGCGAAGCGGGTCAGTCAATAAGCCACAGAAACTTTCAGACGTCAAACACATAGAGAAGAATCGTTTAAAAAGTGGCTTTGTGGAATTTGATCGGGTGATGGGCGGGGGAGTCGTGTCTGGTTCAGTGACACTTCTGGCAGGAGATCCGGGGATTGGTAAATCTACATTATTACTTCACATCTTGGGCGCTGTGGGCGGCGTGTATGTATCAGGCGAGGAATCACCGGAACAAATAAAACTTCGGGCCAAACGGTTAGGTATTAATGGAGAAAATATAACTATTCTTGCTGAAACATCTGTTGAAGGAATTGTTGCATCGCTTGAATTACTTGATGATGCTGCAAAAGCTAAAAGCTTAGTTATTGTAGATTCCATACAAACGCTTGCGTCAGAAGACCTTGATGGTATGGCGGGATCGGTCGGGCAAATCAGGCGATCTGCCGAGCTTCTCATCGGGGTAGCCAAACGATATGGAATTTCAATTATTATCATCGGTCATGTTACGAAAGAGGGAGCGATAGCGGGACCAAAGGTATTAGAGCACATGGTCGACACGGTCCTCTATCTTGAAGGAGAACGGTTTGCAAACGCAAGAATTTTGCGAACGCTTAAGAATCGCTTCGGAGCGGTTGAAGAAGTAGGTATTTTTGAAATGTTGGAGTCGGGACTCAAAGAAGTAACCAATCCCTCGGCGCTATTTCTACAAGATCGAGTAAAAAATGTCCCTGGGTCTGCAGTCACCGTAATTTTAGAAGGAACACGTCCCATGCTTATAGAAATTCAAGCGTTAGTCGTCGCATCGCAGTTAGCGATGCCTCGAAGAGTCGGTAATGGGTTTGATTACAATCGTATGCAGCTTCTCATCGCCATATTGCAAAAAAGACTCAGCATTCCGCTCGGTTCTTTTGACGTATTTGTAAACGTGAGTGGCGGCATGAAGATTGATGAGCCGGCGGCTGATTTGGCTGTTTGCTTTGCCATCCTCTCGTCGTTTAAAAACAAAGCAATTGACCCAAAAACCGCGGTATTTGGAGAAGTGGGGTTATTGGGAGAAATTAGAAGAGTGTCAGGGGAAGAGCGGCGAGTTAAAGAAGCCAAAAGATTAGGATTTACGACCATCTATTCACCAGCTACACTGTCCTCACTTTCTAAAGCCTCACAACTTCTGATTTAGCTTAAAAGCGCGAATACTCTTCTGCTACAATAGTAGTATGGCTAAACAATCGAACAAAATAGAAGATTCTCCGGTTGTCGCACAAAAAACGACGAAAGCGTTTACCAAAGCATTAGCGCTAGAAATCGTGAGAAATTTGACGGCACTTGGACAAATGACCGTTCGGCCGTTTCAACGTGCTGAACCGATAGAAAAACCAGTGGATTTTGGGGAGCATCCGATTGTGGTTGATACAAGTGTCTTTATCGATGGCCGAATCCTTTCCATAGTAAATAGTGGGTTTCTTACGGGCACGTTGGTAGTCCCTAACTTTATTCTTCTTGAGCTCCAGCATATCGCAGATGATGCCGATCCTTTGCGGCGCATGAAAGGCAGAAGGGGTTTGGATGTCGTCAATAAGCTAAAAGGCCAACGCAATAATCCATGGCTTAAAGTGGTGATGGTAAAAGACGATCCTTTATTGACCAAAGAAGTAGATAGCAAACTTGTCGTTCTTGCGAAAAAATGGGGAGCAGTGCTTCTTACCACAGATTTTAATCTGGCACATATCGCACGCGCGCAAAATGTTCGGGTTATCAATGTCATGGATTTGGCGCAAGCGCTAAAGGTTGCACTCATGACGGGAGAAGAGTTTGTGGTGAAGATTACTCATGACGGGAGAGAAAGGGAGCAGGGAGTAGGGTATTTGCCTGATGGTACGATGGTCGTGGTTGAAAATGCGAAGGGCAAAGCAGGACAAGACTTGACGGTCACTATTACCAAAATTCATCAAACCCCAGCAGGGCAGCTATTTTTTGCAAGGACCAAATAGTCTCGAATTTTTGATGACGGGGAGGGAAGCGGTTTGCTCCCCACCCCGTCTAGTTTGGTATTTCTCCCCATACGGGGACGCGGCAGCCGAGTCTGTAATCATCCAAATTCTTAAAGCACCCGCTTAAATCCCCGGCCGTAAGGCCGAGGGATGGAGCGATCCCTGCAATCTTTTTTTGTTGGGATTACAATAGAGGAATGGAATTAGTACATGGATCGCACTACGTATACTGTTGCGACTACCATATTGTGATCGTGACGAAATACAGAAAAGCATTGTTCAACGAAGGAATTTTTGCTTACTTTCAAACAAAGCTGGCGGAAATTACTGAGCATTATCCTATGATCAAATTCAAAACAGTCAATCATGACAAAGACCATCTCCATATGCTGGTATCCATTCCGCCAGCGCTTGCCGTTGGGAAAGCAGTAGGAATTATTAAGCAGAATACCGCACGGGAACTCAAGCAAAAATTCCCCTTCATTAAACAAGCGTACTGGATGAACGATTCAGTCTGGAGCGACGGATATTTTGTCTCCACCGTTGGCATCAATGATCAGGTCATCAAGAAGTATATTAGACCTGTTGCTAATTAACCCTCATTAGCCTCATACTGGACACATGACTAT
>CAYIXE010000069.1:0-4578 GCA_964367095.1 uncultured Gammaproteobacteria bacterium
GTTCATTTACCACTACTCAACTGTTTACCTCAGTACATGGGTTACTGCGCCAACGATCTTGGCTACTCAGGCTATTTGATGTTACTAAGTCTTATTCATTTGAAATAGCGTCAACAAAAGAAAAAGGTATTCGATATATCTTGAGACTTTTAACCGATGACGCTCAAATTATCAAAAAGAATTTAATAGCGTATTTGCCCGGCATACAAGTAAAAGAAACCAGTGATTATCTTAATGTAAGTGATCAAGGTCACGTCATTGATATCGGTCTGACTAATCACTTTGCTTTTCCACTCAAGAAACAAGACAACCTTGCTGAATATGACCCGATTGCTTACATCACAGGCACTATGACCAAGCTGGCTGAGAATGAGTTGGTGGCCGTGCAAATGGTTGTATCTACTGTTAGTAGGCCGACAGCTCAATTTGTTGGACGGCTCCGTTCACTCTTTTTAGGGAAGAAGGATGTTCTATCAGAGTTAAAGGGATCTAATGTGGTTGGCTCTATCTTTTTAACGATTGTTTATATCACCTTACAAATTCTTTTATTTCCCCTTGGACTGGCAATCTGGATATTAACAGGTGGTCGAGAGGGGCCAATTTTATCCATCAATTCTTTGAAAGCTCAGCTACCTGATAGCACATACAGAGATATCGTGGAAACCCAGATTAAACAAAAGATTGATCAGCAGTTGTTTACCGTTTCTTTAAGATATCTGACTATCTCAAGTGTCTACTCTAGCAGGTCAAGAATTGAAAAGGGTTTTATCGCAGCGCTTAGTCCATTTACTAATGCAGGCTATCAAAATCTACGACCAAAAAGATACCTCAAGATAAAGGCAATCAATAATCTATTATTGTGGCTCTACAGACGCCGATTATTTGGCTTTATGGGCAATCTGATTCTCTCGACGTCTGAATTGTCCGATCTCTATCACTTTCCCTATACCAGTATCACTAAAACCGAAAACTTATCAAAGTTACATAGCAAAGAATTACCAGCTCCATTATCTTTAAAACAAAAAACTGAGCTCGATATATATTTTGCCAACAATACCTACGGTGGCACAACAACACGAATTGGATTAACTGCCGATGAACGCCGTCGTCATGTCTATATCTTGGGAGCTACAGGTACTGGAAAATCAACCATGCTTTTGTCGATGATCGAGCAGGATATTAAAAATAATAAAGGCTTATGTGTTATTGATCCGCATGGTGACTTAATCGAGCAGATTTTATCGGTTATTCCTAGGGATCGTATTGCTGATGTAGTTTATTTTAACCCTGACGATATTGGCTACCCAATGGGGATAAATTTACTTGAACTTACCCCAGGACTAAACGAAGAGGATACGATTCGAGAAAAAGAATTTATTGCCGAAAGTATTATCTCGGTCTTTCATAAAATCTACACGGATAAATACTCAGGGCCAAGAATGGAATATATCTTGCGTAATACCATACACACAGCTTTTACCATACCTGATGCCACCCTGTTTACGGTCTACAAACTTCTCATAAACACACCCTTTAGAAAATCAGTTGTCCGTAACTTAAAAGATGAAAATCTTTTGGACTTTTGGAAGTACGAATTCGCCAAAGCTGGAGACTACCAAAAGGTAAAAATGATTTCGCCTATTACCAATAAGATCGGGCGTTTTCTGTTTTCACCAACGGCCAAGCGAATACTTGAACAAGGCAAATCTACCATAAATTTTGACACGATTATGAACGAGGGTAAAATACTTCTATGTAATCTTGCGAAAGGTAAAGTTGGCGAAGATAACTCGAGTGTCTTTGGAGTTCTGATTATGGCCAAGATTCAGTTGGCAGCACTTAAGCGGGCTAGAATGAAACCAGAAGATCGAAAGGACTTCTACTTATACGTAGATGAATTCCAAAACTTTGCGACACCTGCGTTCGCCCAGATCCTCTCAGAGGCTCGTAAGTATCGATTGGGTGCAATACTGGCTCACCAAACAACTTCTCAGCTTGAAGATGTCTCGCTTGTTAATATTACCTTGGCTAATACAGGAACGGTTATATGTTTCCGCACTGCTAACCCTGAAGATGAACGGATGATCTTGCCACAGTTCCAGCCATACATAACTCAAGGTGAGATCGCCAGTCTTCCTTCATATCACTTCTATATGAGACTTGGCGCACTTAATCCAGATGAACCGTTTTCAGGAGTTACCACACCAGTTCATATGCCATTTAGTCAAAGTCGAATAGATGAAGTCATTGAGTCGTCAAGAAAGTCGTATGCCAAAAAGTATGAAGCGGTAGCTGTAGCCCAAAGACAAGTGAAAAATGTAGCATCTGGAAAGGTGAAAATTGTACTGCCTTAACAATTATTCACTTTTATTTGCCAGTTCTGAAACTATTTGCTCGATCTTATCCCTTATTTCTCTCACTCCATCCATAGAACTTTCAAACGGGTCAGGAACTTCTCTAAAGATTACATCTGATCTGTTAGTGTGAGGAAGCAGTTTTGGATCACATAGAACAACAATTTCTACTGCTTCATCAAACATTTGCTCGCTAACTTGTTTTATTCTTTGATCGGAAATATCTATCCCTTTTTCTTTCATCGCTAAAATAATATCTTCTCTGGGAGTAAAGTTATATTTGGCTCCAACGTCAGTAATACCAGCGCTGCTGGCCGAATCTGTTCCTTTAAGATGCTTATAGAAACCTTCAGCCATTTGACTCCGACCAACGTTACCTTCACAAATGAATAGAACTTCTTTCATAATTTATCTCTTAATTATACTTTGAAATGCTTTTTCATGCTATTTGTGTTAGGTTATTGATATATTTTGATTACCTACCGGTAGGTAATGAGATATTTGAGTTTAGGCCGATAGATAGGGATATTATATTTTTACTTTTACTTCTTATTCCTTATATATAAGGGAGAGGAATGATAGAATCATTCCAGATTCTGCACAAACACACATTATGGACAACCCAACACTTACAGACAAACAACGTACTATTCTCAAACTACTTTACCGATTTCGATTTCTCACCAGCACCCACATTCAACACTTACTCAATGACAAAACACCACGCCTCACAAACTACCATCTTAAAATTCTCACTTCACAAAATTACATAAACAAACACTACACACGCTCACTTGGATCAGCCAATCAACCAGCTATTTATTTCCTTGCTCCAGGAAGTATTAAAGTATTACAAAACATCGAAGGCATAGAACCAAAAACTCTCCAACGTATTTATAGAGAAAAAATCAGATCCCAACAATTTATAACTCACGCTTTATTCATAGCCCAGTATTATCAACATCTAACTACTGAATCAGCTAAATCAAAACACACGCTTCATTTCTTCACCAAAACAGATTTACTAGCTCACAAATATATTATCCATCCGTTACCTGATGCCTACTTTGCCCGAGTCGATGAAAAACAAGAAATCAAACGATATTTTGTTGAAGTTATCGACGACGGCGCGCCTCGTTTTACTCTGCGAAAACGTATTGAGCAATACACTGACTATATTGATAACGGCACTTTTGAAGAAGTCACAAGCCACCCATTCCCGACTATTCTTTTAATTTGCCCGACACTTGGGATTCAAATATACTTTAGAAAGTATCTCGCCAAGATATACGAAGATTCATCTCTTGATCAAACCGCTATATACGTCACCACACAAGAAGGTGCGTTTGCAGGAGAATGGGAAAAGGTAGAACCTGAGGACGAATAACACCCCGAAGAACAAAATCCCCAGGGTGTTATTAACTGTTTAGATTTTCCTGCCTAAAACGCGATCAATTTCCCTTTGTCCTTCCTCAGTCTGGCGAAACTCGTAAAATAGTCGTGCGCCCTTATCGCTTAAGAGTGGTACAAACTCGGGTAGCTTATCCATTTCTATTTTTCTAAACTCCTGTAGTCGTAAATCGACTGTATAGCCTTTAAAAACTGGTAGTATTCTGATCATATATTTTTCCTTTCTAATTCCATCCGTGGGGTTGTTAATCCCACGGATGAATAACTGTTTATAATTTGGCACTTGGCACCACTTCGCTTATCTTCTTTTCATCAAAGTACAGATCGCGCTCTATACCTAGCCCTAGCTTGCCTCTGTAACTCTCAAGTTCATCGAGCGAGAAAGAACCCCATTCATCGTTCCAGTCTCCAAAAATTGAGACATAGCCGAAGAATATTTTTTCTTCTGGGTCGTACTCGGTTGCGTACCATGTACCTGCTCCGCATGGATTAAAAAACTTTGCAATGACTAGCGGGTCTTTTACTTCTTCTTGTCTGCCAACCTTGGCAAATCTTGTTAGCAGTTCTTTAGTTAATAGCTTCATTTTGTTATCACCTCCTTTGTTTTGGCTCCTCCCGAAATTAATAGTTGGGAGGCATGGCCATGCCTCCCATATCAGGGGAACCCGCAAGCAGGGTGAAATTTTGCAAGGGCGAGTGAAACGAAGTTTATTGAAGCGAAGCGGAAACCCTTGCAAAAAGAGGGGTAAGACCCCTTTTTAGAAGTTCTATAATCGATTGCAACCCCACCTGATAAAATGTGGGAATGAAATTA
>CAYIXE010000070.1:0-4561 GCA_964367095.1 uncultured Gammaproteobacteria bacterium
CTACGAAAATTGAGAAATCACAAAATGCGAAAGTTCAGAGGTTAAGTTACATACCTGAATGTATTATCTGGACTATTACAACGACCACTCTTTACCAACTACGTACAAATGATGTATCGGCCGATACTCGATTCGTACATAATTATCCAAAAAAAAGAATAAACCTTTTTATAATACTTCGTTTGGAATTTTATAAATCACGGTCTCACCTGAACGGAAAACCTCCTGACCAAGAATAGTAAACTTGTCTTCTACAAGTTTGGTAAATTTTTGTCGTTCGAGAGTACCCACAATGACAAATTGTACGGTGTATTGATTTAAAAGCTCTTTCGTCTCTTTTAAATCTTGCGACTCATATATTCGCCGCACATCCTCACGCCGTGGCGACACAGCATCATAACTTCCCCGCCACAACCATTCATGCACCGCCCACCCCACGACTGTGGGAATTCCTGTAAACGCAGAAAAATGTTGATAATCCGTATAGCTGTCCCCATCAGCTTCAACGAGAATTGAAGGTTTTTTTTGGACATTAAGTTCTGTGATTTGAGATTTGAGCCATGTTATGGCGCTGAAGTCATCCGGATACTCACGCTCAAGCCACGAAAGACCATAAATACCTTCGTAATTTTTTAATCCGCCAAAATAACTCCGGACCGAAAATAATGGATAAATCGAGACAAGAAATAATGGACCGATAAGCACAATCCCGAATAAAACTTTTTTCCACCTTGTACGCTCTAAAGTAATCAGAGAAATAATTGAATATCCCGAGACAATCGAAAACAAAATAAACGCCTCATACCCCAACTTAAACATCGTGTTGCTTCTGAAATGCTGTGGATAAATATCTTTAAAATAAAAAAACTCAGGAAAAATTATAAGCGCTATGGAAAAGAAAAAGAAAATCATAAGAATCTTTTCAATTGGACTTATAGTGCTTATGAGTCTTATAGGTCTTATAAAACGTACTTTTGAAAAAATCCACATCCCTCCACAAAGCCAAAAAAATCCCCACAGAAGTCCCATCATCCAAAGCGGCGATCGCTGACACTTCTCTACTCCTTCAAAAAGAAGTGGTCCTATTTTTGTATTGGCCAAAAATCCGGGCGGACAATCGACAGCAATTCCATTTACAAACGATGTAAAGTGAGATAAAAATGGAAGACTTGCAATAATCGCTGCCGCCAATACAACACCTATTATCTTAAAATAGGTCCAATAAGACGTATGAGTCCCATAAGTCCAATAAAAAATCAACAAAGAAATACCAAACAATCCTACATATATCGGTCCGTCAAGCGCATTGGTCATAAGAAGTATGCCGCAAAGAAAACCGTAAAAAATATAAGAAAACATATTGGTCTTATAAGTCAAATTAGTCTTATAAGACTTATGTATTTGTAACAAAAGACCTATCGCAAGCAATACAAACGGAATACTCAACACATGTCCGTGCACATCCGAGACCACAAACGAATAGCTGGGGAACTCGTGAATCGTGTAAGGAATAAATCGTGTCGCATTCGCATACCAATATATATTTAATCCCTCTGAAACACTGCCCAAAAAATCTCGTACGGGCCACAATAGCTCCCAAAAGGGTTTCACGTTGTCTCCGGTATACCCTCTCGTAAACGCATAAAGCATCTGCATATTGCCGGCTAGTGTCACCAAAAAAGCAGTAAAAAGACCTCCTCCTATTAGTCTTATTTGACTCATAGGTCTTATGGGACTTATCCGAAGAATTTCCCTCCCAATCGAAAAACTCATAGTGAAACAAAATGCAAAAATGGTAGAAAGCATGAGGTTAAATGTGTACGAAAGATCAAGCATTGACGCTTTTGTAATCATAGCCGTAACAAGATGCCCGAAGTAATAATAATTTATAGGATACGGAGGATACCACATGTCGACAGCAGGAAAGTATTTGCTGTTTAATAGAGACTGCATGAATCCGTAATCCATAAATTTCTCTAACCCGCGAATGCTCGGCTCGTGCGCTTTCACCCACGTCCAAAAAAGGAGAGCCGCCAGAAAGAAAAGTTCTTCAAAAAATACAGTCTTTATCAAATATGACCTATTCGTCTTATGAGTCTTATAAGACCTATTTGAAAAAGATAATAAAATCCCCACCAAAAAAACAATCGCAGTCGCTATCCCTATCGTACTTACAGTAAATGGCGCAATCTTTGCCATCCCAAAAACAAACACCAACCATCCAACCATAGCCAGTCCGACAGCTTTAGAAAAAAGATACCCTTGATCATGCCATTCACGAAAAAGAAAACGTGTGAGGGGAAATGCGGCAGCACCGATGAAAAAAAGTACGCTCCACCACTTAATCACAACGAAAAAATCGGATACCATAGAAGAATTATACGTTCTTACGCTTCTGTTCTTTTCTCAGTAAAATTTGGTCTACTTGCCTACCCACCAGCTCACCCACTGTTCCAAATGCTCGAGCGCTATAAAATGCAGCCCGAGAAACCGGGCGTGCAACAAATGCAAATGCGGGTATCCCTATCGCTTTTGAAGCCCCAACAAAAATATTTTTAATCCATGAAGGACTTGCTACGGCCCCAGCTACTGGGTGAATCTTTGTTTTACGCGCAGCAAAATTTTCTCTTACATCTCTTACCCCGCTACCAAACCCAACCACCCCACAGACTACATCCAAGGCTGCGCACACTCCTTCGCCAAATTTTGCCAACGTCGGAATAATTGGCCGTAAAGACTCGACCATACGTTTTCCTTTTTCTGACTGAAAAGTTTTTGCAATGCGATCGAAAGATTTAACTATTTCCTCAGACACCGGTATTCGTGCAAATTTTTCATACAAAGCTGAAACTTTTTTCCCTACCGAATCAACAACCGGAGATTTGACGCTTAACTGTTCGTTGGATCCTTCCATATATAGTAGTAGAATACTATAGACGTGCCCGTGATACAATGCTTCCATGAAAATAGCGATTATCGGAGGCGGACTTACGGGACTTAGTGCAGCGTATCAGCTTTCGAAAAAAGGACACGCAGTTGCCATCTTTGAAAAAGAAAAATACTTAGGCGGTCTTGCGTATGGATTCAAAAAGCCCACATGGAAATGGCATCTTGAGGCCGCATATCACCACTTATTTACCAACGACATAGTAATTCTTGACCTTATAAAAAAATTAGGTCTCCAAAAAAACCTCATCATCACCCGCCCGATAACTGCAGCATTGTATAAGGATAAACAATATCAGCTCGACTCACCCCTTTCTTTATTTCACCTCCCTGCTCTTTCAATTATTGATAAATTTCGTACTGCAATGCTCCTTGGCATTCTTAAAATCAACCCATTTTGGAAACCATTGGAGTCAATTACAGCTGAACAACTTTGTATCTCAATAGGCGGAATTAATGCCTTCAATACAATCTGGAAGCCACTCCTTTATGGCAAATTCAGTCACTTTGCTCCAACTATTTCAGCAGCTTGGCTATGGGCGAGGATCAAAAAACGCACCCCCCGTCTTTGTTACATAAAAGGCGGGTTTCAAACACTTATTGACGCGATACAAAAATCGATTATTCAAAATAACGGTACTATTCATACAAACACTGGTATTCATTCCATAACACCACTTTACAAACAATTTGATCGGATACTTCTTACAATACCCACCTCGCTCGCGGCAAAGCTCGTCCCCGATCTTTCTATTCACTATTCACTATTCACTCCAAACTCTCCACTCTCCGTCCCCCACATTCATGCACAAGTCTTAATCCTTGAAACAAACAAACCAATCCTAAATAAAACATATTGGCTCAATGTGACCGATCAGTCGTACCCGTTTTTGGCAGTAGTAGCACATACAAATTTTATGGACAAAAAATATTACGGAAATAAACACATAACGTATATAGGTAATTATTTGCCGGATAATCACCCCTATCTGAAACTCTCAAAAGAACAACTCCTCAATAAATTTCTACCTTACATCAAGCGTCTTAACCCTGCGTTTCGTCAATTGTCAATTGTTAATTGTCAATTGTTTGTGGCTCCCTTTGCCCAACCAGTGCATCAAAAGCACTATTCCCAAAAAATACCAGCTATAAAAACCCCAGTTCAAAACGTATATCTTGCCAACATGGATTCAATTGTCCCATGGGACAGAGGGACAAATTATGCGATAGAATTAGGGATAAAAGCAGCAGAATGTATACTAAGAGTTGCGAAGTAATCATTTTGAAAATGCACTGAAGATTTGTCCCAAGATTATATCTTAAAAGCTAAACCATATAGGCGAATCTTCACTGAGCGAGCTTGGAGCAAATCACTATGGCACAAAACAAAGTAAACGAGCGTCATTTCCAAAATGAGTTACGAGCTGCCCTCATAAGCATAGCCATCCTCTTCTCCCTCTTTCTCATGTTTCATACATTTTCTTTTGACACACGAGCGCAATCGATCACCATCGCCAGCAAAGCATGGAGCGATTTCGGCGCACACATTCCTCTCATTCGTTCTTTTTCTAAAGGAGCAAACTTTAATCGTCTTTCTTTGGCTCAACCGATAGAG
>CAYIXE010000071.1:0-4544 GCA_964367095.1 uncultured Gammaproteobacteria bacterium
TTTTCGGTTAGATGCAAAACCACCGTACGGTATCATCTTCGATTAGACAGCACTAAACGTTGACACGTCGTGAAGTTCTGACTATACTTTACGATAACTTATGTTGATAAAAGATGTCATGACCTCTCAGGTTAAAAGTGTAACCGCCTCTACCCCCTATAAAGCGATTTGGCTTACGATATTTAAAAGTCATACCAATGCTGTACCAGTTGTAGATAAAAAAGGAAAACTCGTCGGACTTATAACACGCGATGATCTTTTGAGAGCTCTGTATCCTAAATATCAAGAAGTGTTTGAAGAGATCGAGACACCAGAGAATTTGGAAGCGATGGAAGATCGAATGAAAGAGTTGGGCGGAGTGAAAGCCTCAGACATCATGCAAATGAAGGTTATATTCACCCGCGATACGACGCTTGTGATGCGCGCTCTGTCCCGTATGATACTTAGACGCGTCAATCAACTGCCGGTCTTAAATCAAAAGGATGTGGTCATAGGCATGGTGACAAAAGGAGACATATTTCTCTCACTTTTTCAAAAGAATTTTAAATCTTTGGAGAAAACTCGTATTCGTCACAAGAAATAGGGCCAGCCCTGAGCGATTCGGCTGAGCTCATCGTCGAAGCCTTGCCGAATGGGTTGACGATTTATAAAATATTTGGTATCTTAAACCATGCTGAAGTACATTTTTGTTTCTGGTGGAGTTTTGTCTGGACTAGGGAAAGGTGTTACCGCTGCCTCTATCGGCTTTCTTCTTGAAAAACGCGGGTATAAAGTTTCTTCTGTGAAGTGTGAGAATTATCTCAACATGGATTCTGGACTCATAAACCCAATCGAACACGGTGACCCGTATCTTTGTGATGATGGCACTGAAGCTGATATGGATATGGGGACGTATGAAAAGTTTTTAGGCAAAAATGTGCATCGGCATAATTTTATTACCATGGGACAGGTGTATTCAGCAGTGATTAATCGTGAACGGAATTTTGAATACAAAGGCGAAGATGTTGAAGCGATTCCCCATATTACCGATGAAATACTTCTTCGCATCAGTGAAGCAGCCAAAAAAGATAACGCTGACGTGGTTGTGGTGGAACTAGGCGGAACAGCTGGCGAGTATCAGAACATGTTGTACTATGAAGCGTCACGAATACTTAAAACGGTGAAAAAAGCGACAGTGGCGCATGTCCACGTGAGTTACTTGCCTACACCAAGCCATCTTGGAGAACCAAAAACTAAGCCAACGCAGTTATCGGTTAAATTTTTACTTTCTATGGGTATTCAGCCGGACTTTATCGTTTGTCGCGGGGAAAAAACAATTGATGCTAGAAGGCGTGAGCGTTTGGCGATGTTTTGTAACGTATCTCCTGAAAATGTGATTAATAATCCCGATGAAGACACCCCGTATGCAGTACCAGTGACATTTGAAGATCAAAAGTTTCCACATCAAATACTTGAGCTTTTAGGACTTGAAGATAAATCTGCAGATTTGACTGAGTGGAAGGCGTTTCTTTCTCGTGTGAGAACGAGTAAGAAAAAAACTATTGAAGTCGCCATAGTCGGTAAGTATTTTGCGACTGGAGATTATCAACTGCGCGATTCGTATGCGGCACTCATGGATGCTCTCGATCATGCAGGATGGGCGAATGGTGTCCAGATAAAAACAAAATGGATTAATGCGGAACGCATAGAAAAGGGAGAAGCCACAGAGAAATTATTAGACGGAGTTATGGGAGTTATTGTGCCTATTGGTTGGGGAGCTCGAGGGGTAGAGGGAATGCTTAAAGCTATTCAATTTGCTCGTGAACATAAAATTCCGTATTTGGGACTTTGTTATGGTATGCAATTGGCTGTTGTTGAATACGCAAGAAATGTGTTGGGTCTCAAAGATGCTAATAGCGTCGAGTGTGATGAAACAACGCCTAATCCTATAATTTATATGAACAAACTTCAGGAAGAGAATAAGTTACGTCGAGCCTACGGCGGAACAATGAGACTGGGTCGATGGGAATGTAAGGTCAAAGAAGGGTCAATAGCTGATAATAGTTATATAAAATACTCTGGGTATGATGACATAAATAAACGCGTCGTGGGAGAACGGCATAGGCATCGGTATGAATTTAATGATGCATACGCAAAAGCCATAGAGGATAAGGGTTTAATTATTTCAGGTCGATCGCTGATTGAAAATTTGACTGAAATTGTTGAGTTGCCTAAAGAAATTCATCCATTCTTTCTCGGTACACAGTATCACCCTGAGTATCGATCATTGCCGCTTAAACCGCATCCGTTATTTTTAGCGTACATTCGAGCTTGTCTCGATTATGAGAAATTGGTACAATAAGACCTCTCTTTAATACTATATGGCAAATGTCGCAACTTGGGTGAGTAAAGATGGTGAAAAAGAAATGCGTGTCGATATACACGTAGGTGATACGGTGCGTGTGCACTACAAACTCATCGAAAAAGAAAAATCTTCAGGGAAAACAAAGCGAGAAGTGAAAGTAGAAACGCGTGATCGAATACAGGTCTACGAAGGAATAGTTATCGCTATTAAAGGATCGCTTGAAAATGTCATGTTTACGGTTCGACGTATCGCAGTTGGCGGTATCGGGATGGAGCGCATCTTTCCGCTCGTTTCTCCATGGATTAAAAAGATAGAAGTGAAAAAATTGGGTCTTGTACGGAGAGCGAAACTTTATTATTTGCGTGATAAGATAGGAAAAGAGGCTACCCGCATTGCAGAAGTCACCCCAAAAAGCTAGGATCGGCGTACTCGGCGAAAATATCGCCTGTGATTTTCTTTTCAAAAAACGATTCAAGATTGTCCAACGTAATTTCAAAGCGCGTTACGGAGAATTAGATATCATAGCGATTCACAATAAGACGCTCGTGTTTATCGAGGTAAAAACACGGACAAGCTTGCGTTTCGGCACTCCAGAGGAAGCCATCACCCCACGCAAACTCCACGAACTCGTTCAAACTGCCCAGTATTACGTCATCTTGCACCCGGAGTTGCCTACACTCATGCGGATAGATGTGATTGGCATCATGATGGATGAGATAACCGAAGAAGTGCAAAGGATCACGCATACAGAAAATATTACCTCATAGACGATGCTGGAGATACTCTATATTCAGGGCAGAGATCACCTAAGGGACAATTTTCACATGTATGAGGTCGTGCTGTACATACATACCGGCCGTGAAGGGTTAGTAGGTGGCCAAAATCTATCCATGCCTCTTTGGGGATGAGTTTCATAAGGTCTTTTTCAATTTTTACGGGATCTTTTTGTGTCGTCAGTCCAAATTTATTGGAAAGGCGTATGCCATGGGTGTCGATGACAATTCCTGATGTAATGCCGAATGCACTTCCCAAGACAACGTTTGCTGTTTTTCGCGCGACTCCTGGAAGCGCATCGAGTTCTTCCATGGTTTGTGGTAGGACCCCCTTATATTTTTCTATAATCATCTTGGCTGAACCCTGTATATTTTTGGCTTTGTTGGAATGAAAATTTATTTTCGTGATCATGGTGTCGATATCTTCAGCTGTTGCATCGCAATAGGATTGGATGGTGGGGTATTTGGAAAATAGGGCAGGAGTCACGGTGTTTACCAGTTTATCGGTGCATTGGGCCGAGAGAATAGTCGCAACGAGGAGTTCAAAGGGAGTTGTAAAGAGAAGTTCTACTTTTGGATTAGGCATGGCTTTGTGAAGCCTTCTATAAATTTCTAACGCTTTTTCTTGTGTGGTCATACATATATCTTACTATACAATGGAGCAATTAAATTCTAAGAGTATGCCCAGAGAGGCGTAGCCATGCACGAGCCTTTTTATACTCTGGATACTGTGTACCGACTAAACTCCAAAATTCTTTTGCATGATTGTGATGGGTGGTGTGTGCCAACTCATGAATCACGACGTAATCGATGATGTGTGCTTCGGCTAAAATGAGTCGGTAGGAAAAGCTTATGGTCCCCGTGCTACTACATGAGCCCCATCGACTGGATGTATCGCGGATCGATATTTTTTTATATGACACATGCATTGCCTTCGCAAAGAGATTTAATCGCGCAGTTAAATATTTTTTGGCATACGAGCGGCACCAGAGTTCCATGGATGACTTTGCATGGAGTAAAAACTTTTTGGGAAAAAATATGCGTGATCCGAGGATCACGATTGCGTTGCCATCGGTAATATGGAGCGTGTATGACACTCCAGCCAACCGAAACACAGCATCCTCATGATATTTTGTTTGTACGATTGGCGGTCGCTTGCGCATTGCCAATTTTGTTTTTATAATCCAATCGCGCTTTGATGCCACAAATCGATTGATGAGAAACATAGGTACCATGCGGGGCGCTCTCACCTCTAGCCTTCCATCCTTTGTTATATGGAGTCCTATTGATCGTCTAGATCCACGTTTGAGGATATCAATTGGTATTGTGTCACCCACCATGACATTAATGATACCAAATATATTAATCCATTAATCTTAGACCCTGTTTTAGAAGTTAGCTTGAATTTTTGATACACTGGTAGGTAT
>CAYIXE010000072.1:0-4468 GCA_964367095.1 uncultured Gammaproteobacteria bacterium
AGGTTTTCACACTTTCCTACAAGGAGTCGCGGCAGAGCCGCGAGGAATACTAGTTGAAGATATCGAGGGCATGTTTAACATTTATCACAAAGGGACACGTAATTTTTTTGAAGGGTATAGCAATCTTAACGCTAAAGACATAGAAAATGCCGAGTGGCTGTGTGATACTAAAAAGCTTAAAGAACTTGTTGACTCACAAACATCTGAAATCGCTTTTTACTGTGGAGTTTCATCTGATATTGATGAGCTTTTACCTTTTTTTGATAAGGTACTTGTTCTTAAAGCAGATGCAAAAGCACTTAATGCGAGGCTAACGACGAGAGAGGGAGAAGACAATATTGGTAATAATCAGTCTGGCAGAGATATCGTTTTAGACAGAAAAGATGCGTGGGAAAAGATGATGGAAGAAAAAGGAGCAATCTTTGTCGATGGAAATAACAAACCAGATCAAGTTGTAAAAGAAATATTAAATAAAATTTAATTAAGTTACTTCAAATTTCATCACTCAACTTCTTGTAGAGTGTTAACCCATTTAATTTCCTCTGTAGTCGATAGATAAAAATCAATTCTACAAACAGATTACAAGGGGTCTTACCCCTCTTTTTGCAAGGGTTTTCGCTTCGCTTCAATAAACTTCGTTTCACTCGCCCTTGCAAAATTTCACCCTGCTTGCGGGTTCCCCTGATATGGGAGGCATGGCCATGCCTCCCAACTATTAATTTCGGGAGATGCCAAAAGAAAGGAGGTGATAATACAATGAAGCTATTAACCAATGAACTACTAGAGAGGTTTGCCAAGGTTGGCAGACAAGAAGAAGTGAAAAACCCGCTAGTGGTTGCAAAGTTTTTTAATCCATGCGGAGCAGGTACATGGTATGCGACCGAATATGATCCAGAGTCAAAGGAATTTTTCGGATATGTCTCAATTTTTGGAGACTGGAATGATGAATGGGGTTCGTTCTCGCTCGATGAGCTAGAGAGCTATAAAAGCAAGCTAGGGCTCGGAATAGAGCGCGATCTCTACTTTGATGAAAAGAAAATAAGCGAAGTGGTGCCAAGTGCCAAATTATAAACAATTACCCATCCGCGGGACTAACCACCTCGCGGATGGGATTAGAAAGGAGAAAAATATGATTAGAATACTACCAGTTTTTAAAGGCTATACAGTCGATTTACGACTACAGGAGTTTAGAAAAATAGAAATGGATAAGCTACCCGAGTTTATCCCGCTCTTAAGTGATAAAGGTGCAAGGTTATTTTATGAGTTTAGGCAAACTGAGGAAGGACAAAAAGAGCTAGATTATTTCTATAACCATAGATAACTATTTTCTAAAATTACAGCCTCCGGGGTTGATCCCTAAGGCTGTTCTTGTATCAAGGATTAGCCCGTTCTAACAATCAAAGCTTGACTTTGAGAGAGAGAGAGAGAGAGAGAGAGAGAGAGAGAGAGAGAGTAACCTACCTCCTTAATAGTTCCAAAAACGGAACAAAAGGAGGAATATGTCACCAGAAAACGCACGAGTATTTATAGCCGAAGATAACAAAAATTTTCTAGACATCATTCAAGAATATCTTGAAGAAGCAGGTCATTCTGTGGTATTAAAAGCTAATACACTTACAGATGCACTTGCTGGCGTTGATAATCTAGAAAAATTAGGCATTGATGTGGCTGTATTGGATGGCAATCTCGATGAGTGGGAAACTAAAGGATATGACGGCCAAGAGGTTTTGAGAGCAATACGTGCAACAGCTCCAAGAGTGAGAACTATTGGAATGTCTGGAAATAAATTCCCCAATGCCGATATCGATTTAGGAAAAGATAAAGTCGAGAATATTGGCGATGTTGTTACAAAGCTTTAATCCTTTGCTTTGATACCCTAAATTTGAGCGAGTTTGATATAATACGGGTTATGGCAAAACGAGGGATAGAAACAAGCGAAAACGAGAGAGAGAGAGAGAGAGAGAGAGAGAGCGGTAAGAATCTCCTTCGGCGCGGTCCACACATACACCCACGACCAACGAATGAAGTATGTTATTCTTGATGTCGGTGAGAATAATTGGTTTACAGCTAGTCAAATTCTCCATAAAGGTCGTCTTGGATTTCCCGGTACCGGATCAATATCAGACATAGATGAAATAGTTGGACAAATGGAGGTTGATGCTGTATTAAAAGGTCTGGAAATGACTATGGGAAGTTTATCACCCGCTATTGAAGCCAATATACGACAATACGCTGCAAAGCCCCCAAGGATTTTAAAAGACTAGGCATTCCTCTATTCACTAACTACATCAATCTTTTCCCAACTACTGGAAAAAGCGCCCTCTTGAGTGGCGAGGTAGATATCAACTTGATCAAGTGAGGTTTCTTCATAAATACGTCCAAGGTGTTTTTTCAGATAAATGAGTATGCCAATATTTGGGCAGATAAAAAGGATGGTGGGAAACGGGTGCTTTGTTACCTCTTCAAATTTGCCATCTTCAATATAGTCGTTGTATTGTTCAATTCGTTTACGCAGGGCAAAGCGTGGAGTACCCTCGTCAATAACTTCGACAACATAGCGTTTGGTTTCTTGTTTCTCATCGACTCGGGTAAAATAGGCGTCAGGTAATGGATGAATAATATATGGATGTGCTTGCAAGTCAGTTTTAGTAAAGAAGTGTAGGGTATGTTTTGTTTTCTGAGATTCCCTCAATAAGAATAGATAATATTCTGCAATAAATATGGCATGAGTGATAAATTGTTGTGATCGGGTTTTCTCGCGATATATACGTTTTATGCTTTGGGCGGTTAGGTGCTCTGAATCTTGTAATTCTTTAATGCTACCAGAGGCTAAGAAATAGACAGCGGGTTGATTAGCTTGGCCGAGTGAGCGTGTGTAGTGTTTGTTTATATAATTTTGTGCAGTGAGAATTTTGAGGTGGTAGTTTGTGAGGCGTAGTGTTTTGTCATTGAGTAAGTGTTGAATGTGGGTACTGGTTAAGAAGCGAAAGCGATAGAGTGAGTTGAGTATAGAGAGTTGTTTTGTAGTAAGTGTGTGGTTGTCCATAGAGTGTCAGTTGTTGAATCAGGAATGATTCTATCATTCCTCTCCCTTATATATAAGGAATAAGAGGGTAAAAGTAAAGTATAAAAAGCCTATCTATCGGTCTAAAGTAGAATATCCCATTACCTACCGGTAGGTAAAATAAAAAAGACAAATCCCAATATATAGAGCTAAATTATCACTTTCATTATCCTAACCAGCTAGGGCAAAATTCTATTGATTTGTATCTCCACTTGACTGCGCAGTATAATACTCAAACTATGACAGAAAAGCAGCCACAACACAGAGGTATCGGACAAACTATTGCCGAGCTTATTGCACACATCGACTGGAAACTAAGCATTCTCCCTGAATCGGTGAAAGCCTGGGGACTCGGTGAAGATGCACTCACATCATTAAGCTCCAGTTTACAGAGAGAGAGAGAGTTATTAGGGTCTTTACCCCAAGATATTACGCTTAAAGATGCAATGGACACCTATTTCAAGGGTCAAGCGGGAACGACCGAATTGTTTGACTCACTCTTTCCAGACGACCATCCTCACAAAAGACGAGATGCTAACGATAACGATTAAGGAAGTATTTGTCCCTGTGGACGAGGGTATTGTTTAGTAGAGGTTGTTACCGATTTAATATGAGCTGTTTTTACTCCCTCCTCATTCCACTTTTTAGCAAACAGCTTTCGTGATGATTCAATAACCTCATCAATCCGGTTTTGACTGTATTCAATATGCACTGGAATAGTCATACCTGAGAACGGTTCTTCCGGGTTGAGTGCTCCAAGCCTCATGTAGAAGTGATACGAAGGAAGGCTCGCAATCTCACCTTGCTCAATATACGGCCTAAACTGTGGCAAGATCATGCGTTCATCCTCTGGGTTGGCTGTACGGAAACAAATAACAGTACCGGTATTAGCTAAGGTTACATTTACTAAGGAATTCTCCTCAATTTGTGATGTAGTTTGGTGAGCGAGAATTGCGCCTAATCTGTATTTTCGGGCTTCTGATAAGATTTGGGCAAATGCCTGAGTGGCAAAGTTTTGAAACTCATCCACATATAAATAGAAATCTTTTCTGTCCTCCGGCTTCATTCTTGCGCGTTTCAAGGCAGCCAATTGAATCTTAGCCATGATCAAAACTCCAAAAACTTCAGAGTTATCCTCACCAATCTTACCTTTAGATAAGTTACATAAAAGTATTTTTCCTTCATTGAGGATCGTGTCAAAGTTGATTGTCGATTTACCTTGTTCAAGTATTCGCTTAGCAGTTGGTGAAAATAGGAAACGTCCTATCTTGTTGGTAATTGGCGAGATCATTTTCACTTTTTGATAATCTCCTGCTTTAGCAAATTCATACTTCCAGAAATCTTTGAGATTTTCATCGGTGAGTCCTCTGGTAACACCTTTTCTATACGAAGTATTAATGAGAA
>CAYIXE010000073.1:0-4361 GCA_964367095.1 uncultured Gammaproteobacteria bacterium
CATGAATCGATTCATGTGAGTTATATAAATAAATACATCATCCAAAACATTGAATCTCTCACTGCTAACGTGATATAGTCCAATTTGTTGAATATTCTTTTAAATAATATGGCAGCATCTTTCGAAAACCAAGTTGTAGTTACATTAGGTTGTAGAGTTAATGATCCCGAAAGGGGTTACGCAGGTATAGACGCGGCGCGACGTAGAACACAAGAAGGCTGCCCACTGCAGGGAATTCAATTTCGTATGTCTATTAGAGAGCATGGAGTAATGGCTTCTACACAAGAAGTAAAAGAAGCAATTCGAACTAGTAAATTTACATTCTGCCCAACTTGTAGATTAAGTCTCAGTCATTTTGATATAGGATTTACATTTCATGATGTCTGGTCTTCAAAAGATCAAGAATTACCATTGCTCTCAGAGCTTTAATAAATTATTATAGTAACTATGTTTCAAAATATATCGACAATCATCATTTGGTCAGATAATTTTCGTACGTTAGCCGATTGGTATCTCGATGTTTTTCATCTCAAAGTCGTTGAAGAAATAAATCATCCACAAGATACTGGCATTCTTATGGAATTCCCTGAGGGCTTACCATGGCTCTGGGTCGGTAAGCATTCAGAAATTCATGGAAGCAATAAAGATCCATTACGCATTATGTATAACATAAACGTCGATTCAGTAGATAAAGCCTATGCATACCTCCTTTCAAAAAATGTACCCATCATCGCCAAACCATTTAAAGCACCCACATTTGATAAATATTTCGTCACCTTCTCTGATCCGGATGGAAATACCATCCAATTAATCGGACCCCGATAATGGTCTTGACATGTACCATAAAGGTGCTATAATAAGTCCATTATGAACACGCAAACATCTTCCACTATCAAACTCAATCTTCCCAAAGGCTTACATGTAAATACACAAAATGAAGCGGACAGGATCGGAATAAGCCTTCAAAATTTTATAAGAATGCTACTTGCAATGTATTTCTCAAATCATGATTCTATAACCAATGTGTTGCAAAAAGAAAAATTATGAACAAACCACCCATCATATCCCCTTTCGGCAAATATATTAAAATCCTTGAAAAAGCGGATGCGGATTTAAAAAACAAAGAAGAATTCGGATCGTTTCTTATCCTCTCTTTAGTAGAAGAAGTCGGCGAAATGGCTCGCGCGTATCTTGCCAAACACGGCAGGAAACCGACAAATATAGCAGCTCAAGAAGATGAAACGTACGAACAGGAATTAGGGGATATCATCGTCTCGGTCTTGCGGTTTGCACGGATTAAAAATATTGATCTTCACAAAAGGGTGATGTATACGCTAAAAAAAATCGAGAAACGCCAATCAGAGCCCAAACGATAACACATGACTACACTCTCCCATGCCGCCGTTGGATATCTTATTTCGCGATACTTCGTCGTTTCCGGCGTCCTGCCGCATGAACCTGCGACATACATTATGGGCATTGTCTTTGCAAACCTGCCTGATATAGACGCCACGTTTTCCATAAAACATGTCTACAATCATCAAAATCACTTCAAGTCGCTATCCCACTATCCTGCAAACTGGCTTCTTGTGTTGGTGTTCTTTTTTCTTCTCTCGTTGCCATTTGGCAATACCACGTTAATTGAATATCTTGGACTAGCGTTTCTATGTATCCTGTCGCATTTTATTCTGGACACATTCTCAATCTACGGCGGCATCGCGTGGTTGGGGCCATGGATTAAGAAAAAATACAGTTTTGTGCGAATCATGCCTCTTATGCCCACCAATAATCACGAATGGATGCACTGGTACTTAAAGCACTGGATAATATATGGAGAGATCGCACTTTGGGCTGTGGCGATACTCACCATTCTTAAAGGAAAACATCTAGCGCTATGACCACATTTTCTCACACGGCAATTGGCTATTTTATCGCACGGGGATTTGCGACCACGGGTATTCTCCCTGACGCAAATAGCACGTATCTTCTCGGCATGTTGTTTGCCAACGCTCCTGATATAGATGGAATTATGGTTACCAGACGGCTCTATACTCATCGGGAAAACTTTTATGCCCTCTCCCACTATCCGATCTCATGGCTTATCCTCTGTCTTTTAGCATTTGGTGTTTCCTTTTATCTGCCAGAGATCTTTACAGAATACGTTATCATGGCCGCTATAGCACTTTTTTCTCATTTTTTACTCGATTCATTTGATATATTTGACGGCATCGCGTGGTTGGGGCCTTTTATAAAAACAAAATTTAGTTTTGTTACCCTTTCTTCATCTCACCCTTTGACCAATACAGAATGGAGTACGATCTACCGCAAGCACTATCTTTTCTACGCAGAGTGCGTTATTTGCATCTTGGCTTTTGCTACTGCATTCGTTACCTAAAATAAAAGAGCATGAATATCATAAGTATAGTAGGCCTTGGCTTATTTTTGGGGTTAAAACATGCGACCGATGCTGACCATGTCATCGCAGTGTCAACCATCGTCTCCAAACAAAAAAACGTATTTCATGCAAGTCTTGTAGGTCTTATATGGGGAATAGGACACACGGTAATGCTTCTTGTTGTTGGAATAATGATCATCCTCTTTCATATTTCCATCCCAAATTCCCTGCAGCGCATATTTGAACTCTCTATCGCTCTCCTTCTTATCATTTTAGGAACACTGACATTAAGTGGCATATTACCAACACTTATCCATAAACTTTCAAAAAAACCACTGCCGCATAAACATATCCATCTTCACGGGTTGCCGCACATGCATACACACATGCATTCATTTCTAAATTCGCATGGCGCGTTTCACTTGGCAAGACCATTTTTCGTAGGGATTTTGCACGGACTTGCAGGATCGGGAGCAGTGGTGCTGCTTCTTCTCTCCAGTATTTCTGACCAACGTCTGGCCATCATGTACCTTGGTGTATTTGGCATCGGCACAATTGTTGGTATGACCAGCGTCACCACCCTTATCGCAATTCCTTTTGTCTTTTCGCAATCGAAATTTTATAAACTAGATCGTGTGCTTACTATAATATCTGGAATTGTAAGTATAATCTACGGCACATATTACGGCTTAAAATTACTTTCAGGGCCTTCCCCATCGCTTCCAGTTGGGATTTAATCCGCCAAGTTGGACGATATCATCACAAATATCAAAAAGATAATGCGACACCATAGCGCCAAAAAAGACGACCCCTACCTGCCAATCTATTATCGATGCGCCAAACGATACGAGCATAAACAAAAATACCGTATAAAGATTATGATACGCTAAACTCGTATTATATTTGTGCCCCGTGGCGACAAATTGAACTAAATTTCTCCAATGATGTCCTTTAAAAAGATCCAAAACCTTTTTCGCATACGCATCTTTGCGGCCATATCCTAAAAAATAATACATATGCTCAATATCAGGAAACACTGATCCCACGACAGCCGTAATGATCCATGTAAAGTGAAGCTCACCCCATGCCTCACGCAAGTACCATGCCCACAAAAGACCAAGCATGACATGATAGACCATGTGGCGCGATTGCCAGAGGATATACCCCAGTCCCTTTACTTTTCCAAATGTTTTTCCCATAAAAGTAATTGTATCAGACAAAAGCTGATATATTGCAAATACTCAATAAGAAACGATATAGTAGCAGAGAACATGACCGATATGTCTCAATCAAGCCTCTCATCCATCGTTTTTACTATAGCAGAACTCCTTATCCTTTTTGTGGCTGCCTTAGGCTTGATTGCACTGCCCTTACGGCAAATGACCAAAGCGCAAGAGCCGCTCGCTGATGCGTTTTCCTTGCAGCAGCTTGTCCTAGGCAAACCAGTGCCCTCGCCCTCTTACGACACCACTCCCGCTTCATTTCATACTACCCCGGCAGTACCTCCTAGCATTGCGTCACTAACCGTGCAGTCTCCAATACTCGGCATCTCGACAGATCCTGCCATAAATGCTCAAAAACGGATAGAAGTAGACCTGACACACCAGAAAGTGTACGCGTTTGAAGGCCAAACAAAGGTGTATGAGTTCATCGTGTCCACGGGGAAATGGGGACGAACGCCGACCGGCGAATTCCGCATTTGGACGAAGGTGAAAAGCCAGCTGATGAAAGGCGGAAACAAAGATCTGGGTACATATTATTATCTTCCAAACGTACCATGGGTGATGTTTTATTATAACGAGAGTACAGCCAAAATGCGCGGCTTTTCTTTCCATGGCGCATACTGGCATAACAACTTTGGCCATCCGATGAGTCATGGATGCATCAATATGAAAATCGATGAAGCGAAAGTACTCTACGATTGGGCGACACCGGTGGTGACAAATCCTAAAGCTTGGTCAACGCT
>CAYIXE010000074.1:0-4337 GCA_964367095.1 uncultured Gammaproteobacteria bacterium
TTGTTTTATTACAATATATTCTCATTCAGATAGATCAATATTTCGAGCAAAGGAAAAAGCGTGTCGAAATTCTACTACCTGGATACGAGCGTCAAGTATACCATGTCAGGGGTCTGCTTTCATCCCTAATTTGACTTTCTCCTCTCTCTCTCTCTCTCTCTGCAAAAATACCAACCATATGAGAAGAAGAACGCTGGTGGTGCCGCCTGGAAAGATGAAGGGGGTTGAGACAGCGGCCGGACCAATACAGGTTATAGGAGGACTTGATAAATTTACTATACGAAGACCTGGTGGTGATCAGGCGAATGTCCCTGACACGATTTATACCGCCGAACAATCACTCACAATCCACAGAAAGAAAAGTGATTTAATCATAAGACCGTTTCGAACAAATCCAGCAACTTCTTCACCCATGCTAGATTCCACTGTTTAACGAATCTTCGCTCCAACCGGCATCCCCTCAGCAGAAATAAATTCTGGCTTCTGAGCTTGTCCTGAGCCTGTCGAAGGATCAACGGCCATAATCATTCCTTGAGACTCTTCATCCATCATCTTTCGTGGCGCTAAATTGGTGATAAAGAAAAACTGTTTACCCAAGAAATCTTCCGGTGTATACCCAAACCCCCGTACTCCTGTAAATATGATGCGTATTTTGTGTTGCTCATTTCCTATTGGACATATTTCTCCTATTGGACCTATACGACCTATCTCTGTTTTTCCAAAATCAACCACCAGTCGAATCAGCTTCTCACTCCCCTCTTTATTTTTAGCCTCCAACACTTTGCCCACCCGAATCTCAACCTTTGCAAACTCTTCTATCGTAATCGTGCCCCCCAAATTCCCCAAGTTCCCTAATTTCCCCAATTCTTTGGTGCTAAATGAATATTTTGTAACTAACCCAACAGCCTCCTTCACATCTTTCATGGTTTTTCCAGCTATTAATTGAGCCTTCTCTCTCCCATTATCCAAAATCTCTTTAACTATTGTTGGGTTCGCATTCAATTCTTCATACGCGTTCCGTGCTGGAGCAAAAAATGCCATCAAAGAATCAAATAAATATTTTTTCACCTCTACATCCCCTACTTTCCCTTCTTTATATTGCTCTTTGAGCTCGCTGACTTTTTTAGGTTCTCCAAAAAAGTCTAAATATACAAACACCATATTTCCTTCAATGTGACCTTTATCCGTCGCGTGCTTGCGCGTAGGATCCGTATATGTTCCATTGACTTGTTTGCGAATGACATCCTCTGATTCAAACATGGAAATGACGTTGCCCAAACTCTTACTCATTTTCCGTTTACCGTCCGTACCCATGACCGCTGCAACTTCTTCAGAAATATAGGGCTCAGGAAGTTTAAAAACTTTACTTTTATAGATCTTGTTAAACCGATCAGCGATATCGCGGGTTATTTCTATGTGTTGTTTCTGATCTTTACCTACCGGTACTAAATCCGGCTGATAGAGAAGTATGTCTGCCGCCATCAACATAGGATAACTAAACAATCCAACATTTATCTCTTCATCAATCTCGTCTCTCGTCCTGAGCGAAGTCGAAGGATTTTGCAATTTATCTTTGTACGCATGCGCGCGCTTTAAAAGACCCAATGGCGTTACATTGTTTAATATCGACTGACACTCGGTGTGCATCGGCACGTCAGATTGTCGAAAAAAAACAACCTTGTTAAATTCTTCGACTGTCAAAAACCCTTTAAGAAGTGCTAGTTCATTAAGGATTAACATTTCTATATTGTGACGTAACTGTTTTTTATCTTGAATAGTCGTTAAACCATGTAAATCTGCAATCATGAGGTACGTTTCATTAGTTCTAGCCAACTCAATAGACTGCCGAACCATCCCGAGATAGTTACCTATATGAAGGCTACCGTCGCCTGATGGTGTAATACCTGATAAAAATCTTTTCATAAATCCCCCTTTGATATTACCATTACTTTTCTCTTTTGGCGCCCCACCAATTATGATAGGGCGCCAATATTTATTCTTATCCCTTCATGCCTCCGTTTAAATATTCTTCATACGCTCCTAGATCGAGGAGTCCGTGACCGGAAAGATTAAAAAGAATAACAGTTTTCTTTCCCTCTTTTTTAGCACGTTTTGCTTCCATAATTACCTGTTGTATCGCATGAGCAGATTCAGGGGCGGGGATTATTCCTTCTGTCTGCGCAAACAATTGTGCCGCCCCAAACACTTCTCGCTGTCCATACGCCACCGCCTCAATCAGTTTTTTGTAATATAGAAAACTGACCAGCGGCGAATCGCCGTGATACCGCAAGCCTCCTGCATGAATTGGAGACGGCACAAAGTCACTTCCCACCGTATACATCTTCATCAAGGGCGTCATACCGGCAGTGTCCCCTGAATCATAACGATATTCGCCCTTGGTAAGCGATGGACACGCATCAGGCTCTACTGCAACGACACGCAATTTTGGTTTATTGCCGGACAATTTATCCGCAAGAAACGAAAAACTAATACCAGCCAAGTTGCTCCCTCCTCCGCAGCAACCAACAACGACGTCAGGATAAACACCCTCTTTCGCGAGTTGTTTTTTTGCCTCCTGTCCAATAATAGTCTGATGCAGCAACACGTGATTAAGAACACTCCCCAACGCATAATGCGCTCCCTCAGTTGTCACTGCTACCTCTATCGCTTCTGATATCGCCATCCCAAGACTGCCGCTCGTCTTTGGATCTTTCAAAAGAAATGCCTTACCAACTTCTGTTTCTTGTGACGGACTTGGAGTTACATCAGCTCCATAAAGATGCATCACAGTTTTACGATATGGCTTTTGTTCATATGAACTCTTGACCATAAACACTTTGCATTTAAGATCAAAAAGTTTACACGCGAGTGCCAACGCTGACCCCCACTGACCGGCACCCGTCTCTGTGGTGAGCATCTTCACCCCTTCTTTTTTATTGTAGTACGCCTGCGCAAGCGCTGTATTTAATTTATGACTCCCTACCGGTGACACTCCTTCATACTTAAAATATATTTGTGCCGATGTCTCAAGCGCCTTTTCCAGTCGCTTCGCACGAAGAAGCGGTGTAGGCCTGTACATCGCATAAAGCTCCCGAATCTCATCTGGAATCGGAACGAACTCATCAAGCGTTACTTCCTGCTTGATTAGCTCCATCGGAAATAACCGCGCAAGCGCCTCCGGACCAATCGGCTTTTTTGTTTTCGGATCAAGCGGCGGCTCTGGCAATTCATGCAAATATTTGTTTAAATAATATGAGAGATTTAGATACGTATCTGGAATCTCTTGTTTTTGTAATATATTTAGTTTCATAACGTATTCCTTTCAAAATTTATACATACTTCTCGATACTCTACTTAGCTAACGAATAATTTTGTCGCCAATATTCTCTTCCCTTACTTTTGAATTCAAAATATGTATTCATAGCTATTTCATTAGTTCAGACATAGGAACGGGCTTCATCGTTGGTCGATTATGTATAAAGTGTCGTGTCGTCTTTGAAGGAAACGGCTTATGCAATAAAGCCATTTCTATAACAGAACGTTTAATCATATTCATCAACAATTCTTTTCTCCTTAAATACACACGCACACAGTCGTCCGAATAATTGACATAGACAACTGGAACACGCTTGGCGCCCAAATCACGAAGCGCCTGCACCCGATGATGACCATCCAATATGACATTCGTTGTCTTATCAACAATCACTGGCCTTCGAATTACCCCTTCATCATTGATTTGTTTATACAACACGTTCAAACGTGCATGACAAACTCGCTCATGTGCAATAAGCTTCTTTATATCGACATATGTAATTATTTGTTTCATATTTCCTCTTCCAAAATCCGCAAATCTTCCTCGTCTTGACTCTCGTCACCATCCCACACCATCCTTGCTTCCTCCATCACCCCACTTCGTCCGGCTGAGCCGGACTTCGAGGGGCACAGAAAAAGCCCTTGCAAATCCACGAAAAAAATCATGAACTTACAAGGGCTCCCCGCTTCGCGGGGGACGGTACCACCTTGTTTCATTTCCTACAAAAAATCCCGACGCTTGCGTCAGGATCATGTAAAAAATCTTATTACATGCTCCGCTTGTGGCGACACATGGTGCTATATTTTTACAGTCTAGCTTCTGGATGAGACATTCCTTCGACATTGCTCAGGATAGCCTCATCAGCGCTTGATATTTCTATCAAAAAGGAAAGTCCCAATCAACTTGCCTCTACGCTTTTATTAACTTATGAATATGTAGTATACCATATTTGTCAATGTTTCTTGATATACCGCTTAGTTCTCCGTAGAAATCCGACAGTCGGTTTCCTTTCTTTGTAACAGTG
>CAYIXE010000075.1:0-4244 GCA_964367095.1 uncultured Gammaproteobacteria bacterium
CGGGCTTCTTCCACCCTGCCTTGAAAGGCAGGGTATAAAGATTTGATTCAATTAGTTTCGTATGGTCAATATAAATCAGAGAATCAACTTTCTATACAATGCCACATACTGATCTGCCTGCACGCTCCATGAAAAGTCAGTGCGCATAATCCGATCAATCATCTCGACAAAAACTTTAGGTTTCTTCCTATATATATCAATCACCCGCCTCATCGCGCTGGTAAGCGCACTACTTGTGTATGCATCAAATACAAAGCCCGTCTTTCCATCTATCACACTATCAGCTAATCCGCCTGTTTTTCGCACCACAGGCACGGTGCCATAACGCATAGCGATCATTTGCGTCAATCCGCACGGCTCAAATTTCGACGGCACCAAAAGTGCATCTGCTCCGGCATAAATACGCCGTGCCAATCGTTCATCAAAAGTATGGATAAAAGCAATGTTTGGATGGTTGACGGCAATAAGCTCCAAAGAACCGACCAACTTTTTATTCCCCGTACCTAAGATAACCAGCTGATAATCAGTATCTTGTAATTTCTCTACGGTATGCAAAATAAGATCAACCCCTTTTTGCCGCGCTTCGAGTCGCCCGACAAATCCAAAAAGAGGGACATTTAAATCTTTCAAACGCACGGACTTTTTCAACGAAAGTTTTATCAATGGTTTTTTCTCATGCACGGATTGTTTATCGTAGACTTCTGGAAGTGCCGCATCTGTTTTGGGATCCCAAAGATCAGCGTCAATACCGTTTAAAATGCCGATAATGGTATCCCCGCGCTTTTTCATAAGATCAGGTACATGTGCGCCATGAACCCCGCGCATAAGTTCTGTCGCGTATGTGGGAGAGACGGTAGAGATCACATCCGCATACACAAATCCTTCTTCAAGAAGCCGCACAGCTCTGCCCAAAGGCGTCATGAAAGGATGAAACACCGTTTTTGGAAGCCCTAATTTAAGCCCCAACGATGCACCTGTTTCACCGGTATAAAGAAGGTTATGGATCGTCAAAACAGTCTTTACTAACTTTGATTGAATCGTGCCGCGTTCGCGATACCCGAGCTTACCTTGTTCACCAAGAAGAAGAGGGACAAGGGCAGTATGCCAATCGTTGCAATGGACGATATCGTATGGCCCGCCAAGCATTTCCGCTGAATATAAATACAATTGAGCCACAGCTTTCGAAAAAAATGCAAATCGTTCGACGATATCTTTGGCTCCATAGCTGTCAAACAAGGGATGACGAAATAAATACACCGGAATATGAGAGTGCGGCAGTATCATACGAAACACGAATACTAATTCCCGCCGCCTATCGTAATCAATCGCTAATTGCCCGACACATGTGGTACCTTTTGACGGTATCTTCTCATAAAACGGCATCGCGATGGCGACGCGAATCCCTTTTTTGGAAAGAGCAACCGGAAGTGAGTAGCTTACGTCGGCCAGTCCCCCACGCTTATAGAGTCCAGCAACTTCAGAAGTAACAAATAAAACTCGCATCTATTTCATCATACACCACGCAATACTTTTTCATACACTTTCTCATACCCATCTACCATGCGCTCCACCGTAAAATGATCTTCTACATGTTTTCGGCATAAAGCGCGATCGATTTCTCCTAATCGTTTGATCGCCTCGACGAGACCAGCAACACCTTTTTTTTCATCTACTATAAACCCCGTCACACCATCTCGTACTATCTCAGACACACTCCCCCTGTTGTACGCTATCACAGGTGTGCCGCACGCCATCGCTTCTATCATCACCAGTCCAAACGGCTCTTCCCAATGAATCGGAAAAAGCAGTGCTTTTGCATTTCCATATCGTTGATTCAGCGCTTCTTTAGGCAACACTGATTCGTACATAACATTTTTGCCATCAATATGTGGAAATACTTCACTCTCCCAATAAAATTTCAATTCAGGATACTGCTCAAAATGCTCACCCGTGATTAATAGTCGATTATTGGTCATTCTTGATGCTTCAATAGCATCGGCGACACCTTTTTCTTTGCGAATTCTTCCCACACAAAGTAAATACCCGCCGTCTCCAAAACCTATTGGATAATCTTTTACCGAAATTCCGTTATACACAACACCGGCAAACGGCAGATCTGCACCTATCTTTTGTGCGTTACTAATCGCTATATAGTGAATAGATTTTTCGTCACGATACTCTTGATAGTGAATCAATTTTTCTGGTGTTATTGGATCATGAAGTGTATAAACGGTTGGGATATTCGTAAATCGAGTAAAGGGAAGAGTTTTTAACACTAAATGATTGCCTATGATATCAAATGATCCTTTTGTACCCATCTCGTACATGAGAGAGGCAAGTCGTTGTTCATGATGCGTTGCAAACGTTTGATACTCTTTGTCGCTCATCGACTTTTGCAAATCATCAAACGGCTCAATACCTAAATCAATCACTTTTGCAAGTGTTTTCGACCCCTTACCTGCAAAAACCGTCACATCATGACCACGCTTAACGAGTCCATCTGCTACATCAGAAACGATCCACCATGGCGCAAGAATTTTATTTTGTTCAGGTGGTACAGCATGTGCCGGTGAAATAAATAGTGCAATTTTCATACTTTTAGCCTCATACAAAATATTAGCCTCGAAAGGCCAGGCCTTTTGAGGCTAGTTTTTTAGTTTTTTGTAAACCTCTTCGTATTCAGACACCATTCGTTCTTTTGAAAAATGATCCTCAATATAGTTTCGACATGCAAAACGATCAATCTCGCCTATACGTTTGATCGCCTCGACAAGACCAGCGACACCAGTTTTTTGAATAATCAAATTAGACTTATTGGACTTATTGGTCTCATTAGTCTGATCTGTATTTTCTTCTACTATGTATCCCGTCACACCATCTCGTACTATCTCTGATACCGAACCGATATTGTAGGCGATAACCGGCGTACCGCACGCCATACTTTCTGTCATCACCAGCCCAAATGGCTCATGCCAAGAAATCGGATAAAGTGTGGCCATCGCCCCACTATAAAGTTCTACTAATGCTTCATGCCCTATCTCACCGTGATATATAACCGATTTGCCATCTATCAATGGTTTAATTTTTTCTTCAAAATATTCTCGATCAATAGGATCTATGGCCGCTGCCATTTCCAGTCGAATTCCTGCCTTTTTTGCGGCCAAAATTGCCTCATACGCACCTTTTTTGGGACTCATCCGACCAATCCAAAGTAAATAATCATTCTTCACCTGAGGTACGTACCTATATTCAGCAATATCTAACGCGTTATACACCGTGGCTACGAAATGGAGATTTTTCATCCCTGCGCGTTGATTAAAAGAAATAGAAATATAATTAAGGTTCGAATGTTTTTGCAACATCGCTCGTTTTTCTTCAGGCGCCTCTCCTTTATAAAACGATCCGTGCCATGTAAAAACAACGGGCGTTTGTACTCCGACAGCTCCAAAAAGACTCGTATACTGCCCATGACTATGAATGATATCAAACTCATCTGCCCTGTCATAACAGGCTTTGTAATGAGCAAGAGGTTTTTCAATGTCAGTCTTTAGCAATCCACTATTGCCAAGTGCTATTGGAAAAATACTAAATAGTTTCGCAGAAGTTTTACTATCGCCGCTTGCAAACAGCGTCACATCATGGCCTTTCTCAACTAATCCTTCTGTAAGAAGCGATACAATCTTTTCCGTACCACCGTAGAGCGGCGGCGGCACTGGTAAATATGGAGGCGCAAGGACAGCAATACGCATGTATCCATCATACCACGAATGGATTCGCGCTCTGCTACATGCAAACAGTTCCTTATACATCCTTATACATCCTGCTTCTTGACAACAGACATATTTATGTCTAATATTATGTCTACTATGAACATTCCATCGTTGCCGCAAATCCCGCTCATTAGATCCGTTACAGACTTGCGATACAAAGCCCGTGAGATTGTTTCCCATGTGGTAGAAGATGGAAAAACAGTCCTCGTCACGCGCGATAGTGATCCTGTCGCCGTGCTTTTTCCCGTCGCCCTGTATGAATCGCTTCGTCAATACATAGAAGATACGAAAGATATTGCTGATCTCAAAAAAGCTGTGGCTCAAAAAGGTCCAAGTAGTGATTTTACACTGTTTGACAAAACAGAGCGCAAACGCCGACGCGTATCCGCGTATGTACCAGATACTTCTGCGAAATAATCCTAAGAGCCTGTTTTAAAAGTTTAGGCATATTCTTTCGCAATGCGTTTGAGCATC
>CAYIXE010000076.1:0-4235 GCA_964367095.1 uncultured Gammaproteobacteria bacterium
ATTACGAACAAAACAAAAAAACATACAAGGGTAAGAAAGATGAGATTTTCAATGAAGTATTTGCAAAGGAGGTTGGATTTAGAGAGTTTCAGGAAGTTAATAAGAACTTTGACTATCACATCATTTTTGATGCAGGATTACAGCAACAACAAAAAAATTTGTATCAAGTTGTTCAAGCAATAAACTAAGCATGAAAAAAGCGGTTATTCTAGCACGAGTATCAACATTAAGACAGGAAAAAGAAGGCTTGTCTCTTCAAGATATTCAGCTACCAATTCTTCGTGATTACTCAAAGGATAATGACCTTGAGGTAGATAAGGAATTTGTCTTTAGTGAAAGTGCAGACAAGAAAATTAGAACTAAATTTAACGAGATGATAGCGTATGTCAAAAATAATCCTGATATTGTGGCAATCATTGCGTACAGAGTAGATAGGATAACAAGAAATTACCGAGACGCAGTACTAATTGATGATTTGAGAAGTGAGCACCACAAAGAAATTCACTTTGTATATGACCGCCTCGTTATAAGCGAAAAAACAATTGGTAGAGACATTACCGACTGGGATACCAAGGTGTATCTGGCTAAACAATTTCTGAACCGCTTAAAAGACGACGCTGTAACCACGGCAAAAAGTAAACTTGCAAATGGAGAATTTCCAGTAGGTGCTCCCTTTGGATACATCAATAAACCAAATGAAAAAGAAAAAAATTGGATTTATATTGAACCAAACGAAGCACAAATAGTAACAAAGATATTTGAATGGTACTCAACAGGTAGCCAATCAATGCTTGAGGTTAGAAACCGTGTAAATGAAGTCTTTCATACGAAATATACGAAAAGCAAAATAGACGCTATTCTCAAAAATCCCTTTTACTGCGGAACCATGATTTATGACGGACAAAAATATCCACATGGATATGAGCGGATTATATCTGAAGAATTGTTTGAGAAGGTGCAGGCAGTCAAGCTTGGCTATAATAAAAAACATTTCAAGTTTGCTGGGCTACCATTTGCCTATCGTGGTCTTGTACGATGTGTAGATTGTGGCTGTATAGTAACCCCAGAAAGAAAAATAAAGCCCAATGGGACAACATACCACTATTACCACTGTACTCAATACAACGGTAAGCACGGGGCAGAATGGCTAACCGAAGAAGACCTTACAAAGCAATTTTCTAGCCTCTTTAGCAACCTTCAGATGCCTCAAGACGTGATTGAGGATATAACCACAACACTAAAAAGCTCACACAAAGATAAGGTTCATTTTCATACAGGTTTACTTGAGAGGTATCAAACAGAATACAAAACCTACGAAACCCGTATTGAGAAAATGTATGAAGATAAACTAGACGGTAGTATTACTACGAGCTTCTATGAGGAAAAGCGAAAAGAGTATCGGGATAAACAGAAGGGTATTACAAGCAAGTTAAGCAAACTCCACATAGCCGATGAAGAGTATTATTTGACCTCAGAATACATGCTAAAGCTGGCTTCTAAGGCAAGTGAGTTGTTTGAAAGTTCTGAACCGCAAGAAAAACGACTACTTTTGAAGATGACACTTCAGAACTTGCGACTAAAGGGTAATATAGTGCAGTACGACTGGATAAAACCCTTTGACAAGATAGCGTTTTACGCCTCTCGTTCTGCTTGGCTCCCCCGGCTGGATTCGGACCAGCAACCTTCTTCTTACAAGTAATCCTTCTGTTACCAAAAGGCTTGGACTATCTTATGTCCGTCTCGATAAGGATCGAGACGAGACTCGGGTATATAGTCTCTACACATTTATCATCCGCCAATGGCGGATAAATTTAGCTCGGGATTGTCCTGTAAAGCAGGAGTTCCCCGAATTAGCCCGATTTTTCAAATCGCATTACTGCGAAAAGCTGCCATATGACAGGAAGCCGCTCTACCGTTGAGCTACAGGGGAATATTAAATTGTTAATGTATTTTTCTTGTCCATAATCACATTCCGTTGAGCTATCCTCCTTTGTCCCAATGAACATCGGGACTACGGCGGGACAAGCAGGGGAATGTAAAGGAACTTCGTTATTATATCATGATTTTAGAAGAACTCCACCGATCCATCCCATAAGTTTTCGTTGGAGTGGGGAGTTTGATACATATATGGTGCATACGCCAAACTCATGAATATTTTTTCTAATCTTTTTGCTTTTTATTTTATTTTCAGTGATGTAGCTTTTATAGAAATTTTTTTGGGGTATGCCTGTGATGTTAGACCAGAATTTTTTAGCTTTAGTTTCATTTTTATTTTCATGTATCCAGATCGCCGCATGAAATTTATCTGCAGGAATATTTCCAAATTCCTTAAACCAAGAAACCATAAAAGTAATCATTTTAGGATCAGCATTAGCAAATGCGCAGCCTTTATCAGTTTTGGTTCCTTCGGATGAATAAAAGGCTATGCCCGAAATGAATCTATCGCGTTTTGAAAGTAATCCCACTTCAGATATGCCTTGTTCGTATAAGCTGTTTGTTTGATCAATTCTAATTTTCTTTTTGTTTTCTGCCGCTATCAGACTGCCTTTGAGTGCCCCAGATTTTTTATTCTTAAGAAGTTGTTCGATTTGTACTTTGGTGAGTGATATATTTTTGCACCAATCAGAAATGGTGGATTTAGGAATTTTTAATGCCTTTGCGATAAAGGTATATGAACGCCCTTTTGTGCGTAGGGTCTGCGCTTTTGTTTTTAATTCTAAATTACCGTAATAACCCATATATGCAATCTACTATTGAGTAGAAGTTAATCCTTAATGTAAGTATATCATGTGTATGGTAGGAGTGCCCATATGCTACACTAGGGAAAAGTTTATGTATAAAGGAGGCCACATATGAAACAAAAAGGAAATGTCGCACTTATTCTGGCTGTACTTCTTGCAGTTGGCGCAGCATTTACTGCTGGATATTTTTTCGTCAAATCTCAAAAGAGTACGACGACGTCTGTTTCTGATCAAAAAATTATTGTCACGCCTACAATGAGCATATCGCCAACAAGTGGGGTTGTAGCGACAATTTCTACAGGTCCTACATCGACACCGAAAACAGGGCACACTGCAGTCGTTGTGTTTGAGCCGCCACTTGGTGGGGAATTTGCGGATAAAGCAGCAATCCAAACCAAGATTGTGAATCCATTCCTCGATTATTATGCGGATGAAAATGGTGAAGGATTTCTTGTCAGTCTTAGCATTGCAAAAAATTTACAAGAAAGTAAAACAGCCTATCCCTACACAGCAAATGCAATTTTTAAAAATGGCGGGAATAGCGGATTCACCATAGCCAAAACAGATGGCACCATCCCATGGTGGGCGCCGGATTGTATGAAGTGTACATTTTCTGCTGAGTTTAAGACAAAGTATCCAGAGATCGTAAAGCTATACGAGTAAAAAGTTTATTTTTTTATCGAATGTTTGATGAAAGCATGAGAGATATCTCTTTCTTGGTGAGTTGGCGTTGTTTCTGATATATGTGTACTGTCGGGTGATCAAAGATGGTAAATGTTTCTTCAGCACCCTCATCGTTTATTTCGATTGATCCAATACGCGGGTAGTTAGTAAACTCAGCGACTTTTATAAATCCCAATGCGCCATTTTCGAGTAAGTCATAAAAAGCTGCAGTGTATGGATATGTATCAGACAATCGGTGTATAGTGTTTCGTACTTTTGGACTATCAAGAATGATGTAGTCATTCGTTAAAAGCGTATCTATGAGTGTATCTACTTTGTTGTTGTCCACAAGAGTGTAAAAGTTTAGTGAACCAACGGAGAATTTTTTCTCTTGAAGCGGATTTTTGTCATACCGAATAATATTATTCCACTCTTCCCGAAGTAGATTGGATGTATTTGGTATATTTTTTGTTATCCATTCTGCCGCTTGAAGACTTGTGTGCGGTGTCGTGTAGATTGAGAAAAACATAGTGCCGTAGAGCACTTGAACGATAAGCAGGGTTTGTATAAGAAATACTGCTATTGGTTGTTTGGTGAACTTTTGGAGAAGATAGCCAAATCCCAGCGCGTAGAGAGGTGCTAGGGGTGCGTTGTAGCGAATGAATTTAAGATAGGTCAGTGAGAGAAATATCATAAATCCAAAGGTCCAAATGGCAATGGGTAGCAGGAAATATTTTCTTTTTTCTTGCTTTTGATTTTTCATCAGTAACCCCATACCGATGGGCCCTACTATTGCCAATGGGCCAAATGCCCACAGTGTTTGGACAAACC
>CAYIXE010000077.1:0-4219 GCA_964367095.1 uncultured Gammaproteobacteria bacterium
TTCTTTTTCTAAAGGAGCAAACTTTAATCGTCTTTCTTTGGCTCAACCGATAGAGTCTCCTCTTTTTCCAAACGAGCCCGTTCGCTATCACTTTGGCTTTTATTCATTTGTAGGTCTTCTTGAAAGATTAGGAATGCGTCTTGATTATGCAGTAAATATTCCAAGTGCACTCGGATTTTTTCTTATGCTTATGATGATTTTTGTATTTTCCTATGCACTCTTTTCAAATATTTTTGTTTCCATACTCTCAGTGATTTTTACACTCTTTAATGGCTCGCTTTCATTTATCCGATTTTTTGCTGACCACCCCATCTTTCTCAATACGCCAATTGATATCGTCACAAACTCAAAATTTCCCTCATTTGGACCATGGGACGGCGGACTCATTAGCGCATTTTGGACGTTAAACATTTACACCAATCAACGACATCTTGCCCTCGCGTATGGTTTGTCGCTCCTTATCATTTTTATGACGCTAAAAAAATCGAAAAACATATATATAGCACTTATAATAAGCATACTTTTGTATATCCATTTTCCGGCTGCTTTAATGGCGACAATTTTCCTTGCATGGATATTTTTGGTAGAAAAAAATACACGATCAACTCTCTTCTATTCAGCACTGTGGTCTTTGCCGACATTATTTTTTCTTTCTCACAAGGTACTCATAGGATCACCTATTGTTGTTGACTATGGCTATCTTATACAAGGGCCACTCACTATTTTTTCCTTTTTGAAATATTGGTTCTACAACATTGGGTTTCATAGTATTTTCATCCCCTTAGGGATACTTTTCTCCCCTCGTTCCATACGACGCCTCATCGCGTTTCCGCTTCTTCTTCTTTTTATCATCCCAAACGTTTACCGTCTCTCGCCGGACATGATAAACAATCATAAATTTTTTAACTTTTTTATGATTATTGGGAGTATGTTTTCAGCATATGCGGTAGTCTGGTTTTGGAAATTTTTTAGAAAACAAATAAGTCTTATTAGACCAATAGGACTTATAAGTCTTATAGGAATTACTTTCTTCCTCGTTTTTTCCGGCATCATCGACCTTTTCCCGATCATAAACGACTCACGAGGCTCTGTCGTAAACAGCGATAAACGGCAGGATATTTTGTTTTTTGAAAATCACACCAATCCAAACGACGTCATCGCCAACTCCACATGGTTTTATCACCCAGCCTCTTTGGCGGGACGTGCCATTTATTCCGGCTATACCTACTTTACGTGGTCATACGGCTATAACCAAGGGAAACGAGAACAAGAACTCCTTTCCATCTATCAGGCTCCAAATCTCTCTACGCTTTGCTCTCTCCTCTCAACTCTTACTATTTCATATGTTGAACTCTCTAAGACTCCTGAAGAATATATACATCCAAATCTTTCTCTCTGGAATTCCATTCCTGCAGAGTATACAAATCCTGACACATTTCTTCGTGTATACTCAAAAAATACTCTATGCCAAAACTAACCACCAAGACGTTTACGATACTAAGCGGGTTCATTATTATTCTTGCAGCACTTTTCCGCCTGTACGGCATAAATTGGGATCAAGGCAATCATCTTCATCCTGATGAACGATTTTTGACCATGGTCACCAATGATCTGACATGGCCTCGCAGTATTCTGGAATACTTTGAAACGAATACATCCGGACTAAATCCCCATAACAAAAATTATTCATTTTATGTCTACGGCACGTGGCCAATTATTCTCACAAAAGCGATTGCACAACTTTTTTCCATGGACTCATATGACAAATTAAATATCGTCGGCAGAGTGCTCTCAGCCCTTTTTGACATGGTTACACTTTTGGTCGTCATGGCGACAAGCCTTGCCATCACAAAGCAAAAAAGAGCAGCACTGTTTGCAGGATTATTTTATGCAATGCTCGTTTTGCCCATCCAGCTCTCACATTTCTACACGGTCGACTCCTTTGCCACAACATGTGTGGTACTCGCGTTGTATTTTCTGGTGACCAAACAATTCGGCGCACGGTTAGCAATATTTACAGGCCTTGCCATCAGCGCCAAAATATCGAGCGTTCTCTTGCTAATCCCCATCGCCCTTGCATACCTTCTTGTATTTGAATGGAAAGGCAGGACCACTACTGTATGGAAACATCGATTACATATAGTTTTTGAGGCAAGCGCCGTGCTTCTTCTTATAGCAATTACTATACGAATAAGCTATCCGTATCTTTTTGACGGGATGCTGATGCTAAACCCCAAAGTACTTGCCAACTGGAGAGAGCTCACTTCTTTTGACGGACCGCTCACCCATTTTCCACCAGCACTCCAATGGATCAAAACGAGTCCTTTTTTTCTTCTCATAAACACTGCTCTTTTTGGATTAGGACTGTTTCAGACACTCTTTTTTATCATCGCGCTTTTCCCATTTATAAGCGCTCTGTTTCACAAAAAACTTCCCAAACTGGCACAACTTATTCTTTCGTGGATTCTTTTGATTTGCTTTTACCAAAGCACCCGCTTTGCAAAACCATTGCGCTACTTGTTTGTCATATATCCGTCAATCGCTGTCATAACAGGTGTTGGCATGCACATGTTGTTTGAAAAGTGGAAGCGAACTCGTCTGTCGCGCTTCTTGCCACATAGCATAGTTCTTCTCATAGTCCTTCTCTCTATTTGGCCAATCAGTTTTATGTCTATCTATACGTATCCTCACACACGAGTTTTGGCAAGCAAATGGATATACAAAGAAATCCCAAAAACTGCAACCATTGCATGGGAACACTGGGACGACCCGCTCCCCCTTCTTATCGATAACCATCAAGGAAATGAATATAAAACAATCCAACTTGGAATGTATAATCCGGATACGAAAGAAAAGTGGAGAATGCTAAGCGACCAGCTGTCGCAAACCGATTATCTTATTCTCTCCAGCAACCGCGTTTATGGCGGTATCGGACATGCAAAAGAAAGATATCCGCAAACCAATCGCTATTATCAGCTGCTCTTTTCCGAAAAACTGGGATTTGAAAAAATTGTTGAATTTACGTCCCGCCCAACGCTGTTTGGATTCCAAATTATTGATGATAATGCCGAAGAATCCTTCACAGTCTATGACCATCCGAAAGTGACAATCTATATAAACAAGGCACGGTTATCAGCTGATCAACTTTATACTTTAATCATACTCAAATAGTAGAATTGTCATCCCCGCGCACGCGGGGATCCAGCGTATAATCATATCATGTCTTATTATGTTTATATCCTTGCCAATCAACGAAACGGAACGCTATACATAGGTGTTACCAGAAATCTTGTAAAAAGGGTTTATCAGCATAAACATGAACTAATAAAGGGATTTACAAAACGATATGGAGTGCACACTCTTGTATATTACGAAATATTTAATAGCCCTGTCGAAGCTATTCGACGGGAAAAACAACTTAAACATTGGAATAGACTATGGAAGTTGAAATTGATCGAATCGAAGAATCCCAACTGGAACGATTTATACGAATCGATTATTTAAACACTGGATTCTCGCGTTCGCGAGAATGACATCTATGAATGATCAACGCACGTATTTCGATCAATTAGCACATCGATATCCACAACCAAATACTGTCAATCCGCCCTACGCTCAACTATTAGAACTGCTTGCCCTAGAGAGCTCACTCAAGTTAAAGCCCGCTTCTACTATTATCGATTTCGGTGCAGGCAACGGCAGAGTTTCATTGTACTTTTTAAAAAAAGGACATAATGTCATTGCCGTCGACATATCTAAACACTCGCTTCACGCGCTACAGACCATCTACAACGAGCATAAAACTTCAAGCTGGGGCACATTAACAACGCATACAAAATTACCAACCATACTCGTTGACGCAATCGTCGGCGCGGATATTCTTCATCATGTTTCTATAAAAGAAGTCTTACCAAAGTTAATAAAACTACTAAAACACGAAGGCACTCTTTCGTTTTCAGAACCCAACGCGTGGCATCTTTTGTGGTACATCCATTATTGGCTCTCAAGAATTCCGTGGGATATAGAAAAAAACATTCTTCAATGTACCTATTTCAACCTTTTTACACTCTTTCAAAACGCTCAATTTTCTCACGTCTCCATCATCGGCCACGGACTACTACCAACCACTCCACTATCGGCCTTTCATACGGTGTGTAACCTCAACGTCGTCATGGGAAATTTTCCAATCCTTCGTTTTATCGCATTTCGATATATCATA
>CAYIXE010000078.1:0-4156 GCA_964367095.1 uncultured Gammaproteobacteria bacterium
GGCCGATATTCATAAACAATCGTATGATTACCCTTAGAAACAAAAAGTGTTCGAAAAGTATTGTTCAACTTGCCAATGGTGACTTCTTTTCCATCAATTGTCGCGTGCCATCCGGGGTACCAATTTTCAGAACTCAATAGTGTATCATCACACGTTGACACAACTTCTACTTCTATTCTGTTGGGGGTATATGAGATTACGTTTGCCGTGCCGCACTCTTTTTGGGCGTAATAAAATCGTGGAAAGACGGTCGTATTTTCGTAGAGTCGATACTCTTGTTTTTTATCTTCGCGTCGCAACATGTATCGACTGTTATTTGCGAATGGATCATAGGCAATGGGCACCATAAGATATTTGATATTGAGCGTATCAATAGCACTTGCAGAATCTGCGGAAAGATATGGCACCTGGACATCGGCGTTAAGTACCGCCGTCTCCCCACTCTTGCCGGAAGCAAGAGCTATAAATTCGTAATAAGTCCGAAGTATCGACGGATCATATCCTGTAGCTGACTGTATGCCATACGCCATCACACCGTCAAAATCCAAACCGTCGCGCTGTGGAAGCCATGCGCCAAAATTTTGAAGCAATCGAGATGGCTGCTGATCTTTTTTTAACAATGCGATAAATTCTTTATCATGACGAGCTTCGGGAATAGGCTTGAGTTCTATAAAATTCCTGGCAAACAGCACCATCTCTACTACAATCACTCCTGTTATAAGTGACCTAAGCGCTCTCGATGACTTAGGTGACCTAAATAAATACTCCATCCCTATCCCGGCAAGTCCAGCCAATCCAAACACGACCAGAATAAGATGCCGAGGAGGAATCCGAAGATAGTGATACATCGGTATAAATTGCCAAAGTATTTTTTGCAAATCAATCGGTGCGTTAGGACCCAATGACACCCAAATACCAAAAAAAGTAATCACAAAAAATGCTCCACCTATTGGTCGCATATGTCTTATAAGACTTATAAATCCTATCATCGCCAACACCAACCCCCCTACTCCCACAAATGCACTATGCTCAATAAAATTAGGAGGCGGACCAGAATACGTATACTGATTACCAAATTGAAACGGGTTGATAAATTGCAGTAAACTTCTCCACTCAAGCGATCCATACGAATGCCAGCTGTAGGGAAATTGAAATGTCCGGATACTCTGCCTAAAAAACTCGGCGGCAGGAAGAATTTGAATAGCAGCAAGTGCGACACCGAATGCCCCAGCAAGAATCACACGAAAAAGAGGAATGAAACTCTTTACCTGTACTGAATACAATAACGCCATTATTAAAACCGCTATAACCGTAAAAAACGCCATCGTCTGATAGCCTGAAAGAAGCTGAAAGGCAAAAACTGCACTCGCTATAACAAATAGGTGCGGGGAGCCAATAAAATTTTGTTCAGATCCTAATCTCCAAAATGCCCACACAACCCATGGCATCCATGACGCTGCACCTATCACATCCACATGCCCTGCAAAGGTGCGCGCCATAAAAAATCCAGATAGTCCAAAAATACATCCTCCTACAAATGCGCTTATTGGTCTTATTGGTCTTATAAGACCTATTGGACTTATTTGTAATACATACATCCCTACCATCGCCCAAAACACATGAAAAGCGATATGCCACGAATAGGCGACATTAAGAGGCAGGAAAGAAAACAACCAATTTGGCGGATACCAAATATTTACCACTGGATTTGCGATAAATGGCTCTCCCCCAAATAGATACGGATTCCACCAAGGGAATATTCCCTGAGATATCCACTGATTAAAAAACTCCCGGAAAAAATAATACTGACGGTGTATATCATCTCCAAATATCATCTGCCCATCAGAAGGAATGAGCGCTTGTCCAAATACAAGACCAACGAGGATACAATATACAATGACAGCGAGTATGAACCCGCGGTGTTTTTTCATTTCGTATTTCCTTTTTGTGCACACACCACAAGCGTCGCTCCAACGGGAAATCGTATAAATCGCGATAAAATAAGCTCCAACTGAAATATCCATGTCAGCAACATATTGATTATGAAGGGCATTTTTTGAAGGTGAGAAGAAACGACATCTTTGCTTTTTAAACCCGCTTTCCGATGCCATATTTTATAAAGCGGAAGTAATAATGAGTTCCAATACCCCAATGAATTCACAGTAAATCCAACATCAGTAAGTTTTTTTAAAAGCTCTTCATATTCATATCGCCTCACGTGTCCTGATAAGTCGTCAACCGGCGACCATAAAGACATACCCGCTGGAACGGTGAGTAAAATAAACCCCTTAGGACTTAGGAGTCTATAACATGCTTTCAAAAACCCTCCATCATCCCGTATGTGCTCAAGCACATCAAACGCTCCGACGATGTCATAATACTTCTTTGGTTTAAATCCAAATATCGATTGTCGAATAAGCTTACCTTTCGTTCTTTTGACGGCATATGATAGCGCTTTCTCATTTACATCAAGTCCCGTTGCGATAAACCCTAACCTTTCAAGTGTCGCCATCACTATACCCGTTCCACACCCAATTTCCAAAAACGATTTTGATGAGTATGGTTTTACAATGTTGGCATGAATTAAAGACTTAATCATTCGGTTTCTTGACGTAAACCAAAAATGATTATCTTCAACAGCTGAAATCGTCTGATAGAGAGATGATGGATACGTTTGCGACATAGTTATTCGATAGAATAGACCGTCACATGAGGATTCGTGTATCGATTGATTAAAAATGGGTATTTGTCACGAAGGTCTTTGACCCCTGCCCCCTGCCTGCCGGCAGGCAGGTCCTCTTGTTCCTGCGGACCATAATACACACGCGAAATCTCCTTTTCGTTAAGCCAGACTTTCGCTTGTGAGACCGACATAATTCCGGAAAAAAATTGCTTCACTTCTTCTTTTTTTGACTCAAAGCGGACTGTATTATCATGCCCCACATAGACACGATTTCCGCTATAGACAGGAATATAATTTCCCGCGGTAGTCTCAGACAATATGACCGCATCCCTCAAAACTGAATCCTGGATAAAAACAATTGCAGAAAGAAAGTCTTTTAACGGATACATGACATAGCTTCCTGTCGGAACTAAAGGTGTGGTCGCGCGAATTTTATGATCCACAAAGTCCCTCTGCCACAACCATGAAGAGTACATATGAAGAAGCCCCATCAGAATAAGTATGATGGGAATGACAAATGACAAATGATAAATGATAAATGATTTACGAAGGTGACCTACTTCAAAAAAAAGATACGCCGCTAAAATCCCCAACGGCACATGAGGAATCATCTCAGAAAATCTAAGCGGACTTTGAGCCGGAATAAATTTAAATACAAAAAGAAGGCCTATCCACGAAATCACCCAAGCGACGGCAGGATACATCACTTTTTCTCTTTTAAGAAATGCCCACATAAGTCCCATGAGTCCTATTGGACCCATCGGTCCTATTGCCTTTATATATTCCCAATAGTCAAACGGCAACGGCCGTATGATATCTACCTCTACTAACCTCTTCCAGGGATACACGCTGGTCATAAGCCCTAAATATACAAGGGAAGGCATACTGATAAGAAACACCAGAAGATAGGGAGTGATAAATTTCACCATTCCTTTGCCGTGTAATAGTGCATACACTCCCATCAGAACATACAAAAAAACCAATCCTGGAGGAAAAATCATCCCAAGCAGTAAACCCAAAAAACCCAAAAAAACTACGTTTACAGACTTTTTTATAATATCAAGATGAGTGAGTCCCAAAAGAAGAAAAATAATAAGTGCCTGACCGGCTAAAAGATGCGGAATAAAGGTAATCCGCTGCAGACTATCCATCACAGACCACCACGGCATATACCCGCCCAATCGCACAACTCCCTCAACATACACAATCTTTGACCACGATGACGCAGTGATAACAAGAAGAAAAGCAATAAGAGAAAAAAACACTTGCTGCGGGGAGCCAATAAAATTTTGTACGGCTCCACTTCTCTTACAAAACTCTGCAATTAATGCCAAAAAGGCAATCGCAAGCACGATCCGCGCCACATGATAAATATCTCCAGCCCTGTGCCAGGGCACACGTACCCACCTCCCCACTCTTCCCATCAAAACATACATTTCGTGAACAAGAGATCCTACGTGAGGCTCAGAGGTA
>CAYIXE010000079.1:0-4122 GCA_964367095.1 uncultured Gammaproteobacteria bacterium
TTTGATCAATTATTGGAGGAGGCTAAGGGTTGCGATTGATTATTGACTATGGCTAGTCTTCTGTTCCATCACTTTTTGTAAAGTGATCTCTCAATTTACGTCGTTTTTTGATTTCTCAATTTGCACGGTTTAAATTCTTATAGGCAAAAAGCCTACAACCTGCTCATTGAGCTTTGTATTTACGTTACAATCAGTCAAGCATACTAAAGGTCTTGCTGATGTGAAAATTGAGAAATCATCTTTTAGGAAAATTGAGAGATCATCTTACACTGTTCCATCACTTTTTTATGACAGTTGAATAATAACTTGAGAAACTGTTGAGAGGGAAAGTTGATATGCATCAACTCATCGGAAACGTTTTCCTATATCATCAATAGCATCTTTTATCCTATTAAAACGTTTGGCACTTGTTAACTGGAGAATAAATTCACGATACCTACCAAGCATAAACTCTTCGAACGTAATAGGCAATGCAACTAATGAAGCTTTATTTAATGAATTAATAAAAAATGGCCTACTTTGCTTATAATCTCCTTTTAGGAGTCTTTCCAAACCTCCTTGAATATAAACGGAGGGTATATGATACGTATCAATAAGTTCTCTTGCCAATTGTTCACTTCTTCCTTCTCCAAGAGCACATATAGCAACAACTTTCAATCCAGATTGAATCATTGTATCTAGCTTACCTTGCAGAATCTCATCCGGATGAATACCATATCCGTGATTTTGTAATGTTTCAAAAAATTCCCCCATAAATAATTCAATTTTGTTACCTTACAAACAATAAGTGATTGATAATCAAGTCGGACCATCCGCCTCTTTCCCGCCTCAACGGCGGGTCGCTCGCCTCGCGTCGAAGCGGGCCGATGAGGCGACTTATCAATGTGGGTCAGGATGGAGTCGGACCATCCGCCTCTTTCTTATCAGGAAAGCGTTCTACCGCTGAACTACTGACCCATTTATTAACTTGTTAAGCTTAATTTATCAGTATATACTCACGCGTTCTCCCACTTCGCCATCCGAATCGGACGGCTTCGAGGGACACAGTACCGCTGAACTAAGCACCCAAACAAATTCCTCAAGAGATAAATCTTAAGGAATCTATTATAACAAATAAACTCGACTCATCGCATGTTTGTCGCCTCTTCGGCGACCCACTGATGAGGTGGGAGGCGCGTGCCGGAATTGAACCGGCGCATAGAAGTTTTGTCCCGCACTTTGCTTAGCAAGCTCTTGAGGCTCGAAGCGGAATCGAACCGCTGCATAGCTGTTTTGCAGACAGCCGCGTTACCACTTCGCCATCGAGCCATTGCGAGCTTAGCAAATGCGGGATCCCGCACATCTACATCTGATTTTATCAAATCAGAGAGATGGTGCTGGGACAGACTCCCGCGTTACCACTTCGCCAACGCGCCGCGTCAAACGCGGCTGGCACGTTTGACGTGCCGCCATATCACTTATGTTAATCTAATGCCAAAACATCAGAGCTTTATTTTATCATACCGTACGAATAACCCAAAAAGGCAAACGAAAAAGAGACTAATCAATGATATTTTTGCTCCTATAACGACTGATTGTGGCTCATACGAGAATCTGACAGTATGACTCCCCTCAGGAACAAGAATTGCTCGAAATGTATAATTTGCGCGTATAATCGGTGTTTCTTTTTCATCTACATAGGCTTTCCATCCCGGGTACCACGTATCAGTCAATACGAGAAATCCAACTTGTGAAGTGAATACTTCAGATTCAACGAGATTACTCGAATACCGCGTAATCGATACGGGTACGGATTGTAATTGTTGAGGAGCAGTCATTCCCGCCAAAGGATCAGTTTCTAAAACTATTGTGTTGAAAACGTTAAATTGAGGATCAAAAAGTCGAGACAGTAGTTGATCATCGCCGCGAAGGGTTTCACTCTTATATACCATATACATTCGTGGCAATGTGGATGCTCGTGACAATATTCTCCATTGGCTATCCTCCCACACCAATGAATCGTTATTGGTCGCTTTCAGCTCATTTATTTTTCCTACCAAATATCGAGTACTGGTTAGATCCAATAATCGATTTCGCCGTACCGCAACTTCCGCACTGACACTCGCATCTGATGTAACTAAAATATCGCTACGTGTGACACCTTCATTTCTATCATTCATATTGGCAAAACTGACAAGCTCTCCGTACCGGCGAATATGAAGTGGATCAAAATATTCTACGCTATAGAGCCCGAAAATTGATGTGACATTTGTGCGCATTACACCGCTTCCTATCGAAAAATATCGATCAAATCCTGATATTTTTTGCAATACAGAAATAACAGGAACGACAGGAAACACTGTTTCTTTGGGTGAAAATGGCAAAAATTTCGCTGCGTTATACAACCCGACTCCTGCAATGAGAATAAACGGCATCCAATGCAATACTTTATAAACAAAACTTTTCGTTCGCACAACAAGCAGGGTTAAACCAACAAACAAAATAAATACGAACGCTTCAACCAATCCCGTTCGCAAACTCACTATGCGACACTGAGGCACTTGTACAGTCGGGCACGGCATATGAAGAAAATAAAAAAGTGCAGTGCCGACGCCTATGATACTCATTATCGCGATTGCGATAACTGCAAAAAGACGTGATTGTTTCCGCGTCATCTTTTCCCAAACTGAAAAGCCAAAACCTGAAAGTATCGCCAGGCTAAATGTCGTAAGCACAAACACGCGTGAAGGAACATCTGATGAGAGTACAGGAATTGGGAGTGAAAAAAGAACTCGTGCACCAACCCATCGGATGGTAGACAATGTAGCAATAATCGCGACGACGACAAAAAACTTTACGACCGTGTGCGTTTTATTTTTCCACAATGCAAGAATTGCAAGACTCACAGGAATACTTCCTACATACGCTATCGTTTCTGTATAGTCGTGTGGTCCAAAATAATTGTACGTCGCTTGATTGCCAAAATAATTCGGAATTATTAGGGTCAACAAATGTGAAATGGGCAATAAAAATCGATCAAATATAAAAGAACTCGTCTGTTGATTAATCGTTGAAAGTTTATACAACTCAAAACTCGGAAGAAGCTGTATGGCTGACATTCCAATTCCTAATACTGACAATCCGCCTAAATAGAACGCATCAAAAAAACCTAATCGTATGATTGTATACGCTGCAAACACCAACAGGGTATATACAATCATATGCGGCTGACCGGAAATCATCAGAAAAAATACAAGAAACGGGATGATAATGATAGTTTTGTCACGGCTGTTTACTTTTTTACGCTCAACAATTCCCAAAAGCAATGAAAGACCCGTGAGAACATACAAAAATTCTCCATACTCCAATCGCACAATCGCAAAGCCAGATAACACGAGGACTATCGCAGAAAACAACGATGCTCTTTGGGATAGTTTCAGCGTTTTTCCATACCAAAACATAGCGATACCGAGCACAAAAGGTTGAAGCATGATGTACAAACTCCATGCAGTGATCGGTGATAAAAATAGAAAAAATATTCCAAAAGGTGTCAAATACCCAGGATGCATAATAGCCAAAAGAGGCGTGCCGCTCCCGTTATACGGGTTCCACAACGGAAACTGTCCTTTTTTTATCATGTCTGAAGCTATCACCCGAAGTGGATACAGATGCCGAAATGCATCATCAACGACCGGCTTATGAGAAAGAAGTGAAACTCCATTTGCAGTATAGACACTTTTCCATGGTTCATACCATGAAAGCATATAAGACGTTGGTATAGGAATAAGTCCCTTGAAAAAATATGGCCAAAACAGAATAGCGGTAAGTAGTGCCATTACACCGAACGCAATAATAATTCCTTTGTATTTACCAAACATGAATAGATCTCATTGTAGTAGATACAAAAAATCCTCTCAAGTAAGAGAGGATGATTTGTTGCGGCGATTGCGCCTTGGCAACCCAATGGTGATAGGTACCCAGTCTATTTAACCTTGTCACACCGCATAAAGCGGAAGCAACGCTGGCAAAAAGATATAGGTATAGGGTTTTGAGAGAAAAATACCAAAGATCTAATCCTAAATGGACTAATCTTGATCACATGATATTTTTCAAATAGAAAGGAGGTGATCCATCCCCAGCTTC
>CAYIXE010000080.1:0-4108 GCA_964367095.1 uncultured Gammaproteobacteria bacterium
AGTAATAAGACCTGCCTTAAATTTGAGATCAATGGCCTGTAATTGGACGCTTAATGGTATAGGTCTTTTGTTTGCCATATAATTTATCTTCTTTTAAATATTTTAATTTCTTCTTTGACAGGAAACCAGATGGTTTTGTTTTCAATAACTCTTGTCTCCCAGCGAACATGTGGCTTCCTTTTTTCTTGTTGTGTTTCTTTCATAGTATGTATCTTATTTCTATAGTATCCGCCAGAGGCGGATCTGTGATAGTAAGCTTCTTCGCCGTCGGCGAATCAGCAACTATCACATAAAAAAACCCCGCTTGGTGCGGGGTTCATGTGGTCTTTATATTTTCTTTTATGCAGACACCACACAAACCTCGCCCTGTCGAAGGGTAATAAGGCAAAACATGTGGACGTACTGCGTCATTTTCATGAAATATATTTATACCTTATTTTAATCTCGTCTGTCAACCACTAATATTTTGACTACAAAATATATGCGCTATAGCGTATAGATTTTGTAGCAGAGGAGTATGGGGTAAAGAAGCCAAAACAACTTGTACTTAAAGATTATCGTATAGTTTGGTATGATGGAGAATATGACGCGCACACTTGCAGTCAACATAGGTACACATATAGGCAAAGAGGTTATCCTACAAGGCTGGGTGAATGGCCGTCGTACGCATGGAAAAATTGTATTTTTAGATCTGCGTGATCGATCAGGAGTTTTGCAGTTGGTACTTTCCAAAGAAATGACTGACGCAAGACCAGAAGATGTGATTGAGGTAAAAGGTATAGTACGGACACGTCCGGAAGCGATGGTCAATCCCAAATTAGAAACTGGGACTGTTGAAGTAGAGGTGCTATCACTTACGGTCATTTCTAAAGCCCGCGAACTTCCGTTTCCTATTGACACAGATGGGTATGAGATAAACGAAGAAGTGCGTACGAAATATCGATATTTAGATCTTCGTAGACCGAGAATGGCGCGAAACATCAGGATGCGATCTAAAGCTGTCGAGTTTATACGTAATTTTCTTTTAGGACACGACTTTGTGGAGATAGAGACGCCAATCTTGACCAAAACAACACCCGAGGGAGCGAGGGATTTTTTGGTCCCAAGCCGACTTCAACAAGGTAAATTTTACGCTCTGCCTCAATCTCCTCAGCAGTATAAGCAGCTTCTTATGGTTGCAGGGTTTGAGAGATATTTTCAGATTGCGCGTTGTTTTCGCGATGAAGATCCGAGGAAAGACCGCGCGTATGGAGAGTTCACACAGTTAGATTTTGAGATGTCGTTTGTGACGCAAGAAGATATATTACAGCTTACCGAAACGTTATTTTCTTCACTTGTCAAAAGTTTATTTCCAGAAAAACATATTACAAAAAGTCCATGGCCTCGGTTGTCACACAAAGAGGTGATGGAAAAATATGGCACCGACAAACCAGATTTGCGCAACGACAAAAATGATCCCAATGAATTAGCCTTTAGTTGGACCCTTGATTTTCCACTCTTTACAAAGCAGTCGGATGCTGATTTTTTCCATGGATCAGGAAAGGCGAAGTTTGCTCCATCGCATCACATGTTCACAGCCCCACACCCTGATGATCTAGCACTCCTTTATACTGATCCCATGAAAGTTCGCGGGCTTCAGCATGATTTAGTATTAAATGGATTTGAAATAGGGGGCGGTAGTATTCGTATTCACGAGCGTGAGGTGCAGTCAAAAGTATTTGATCTTATTGGGTTTACAGAGAAGCAGAAAGAAGAGTTTAGTCATATGTTGACCGCATTTTCGTATGGAGTACCGCCGCATGGAGGAATTGCCCCAGGGATAGACCGTTTTATGATGACAGTCTTAGGTGAACCAAGTGTCCGTGAGGTTATGGCATATCCTACGTCAGCCTCTGGACAAATAAGCGTTATGGATGCGCCAAGTGAAGCCACAGATGATCAACTTAGAGAATTAGGAATAGGTGTATTGGGAAAAGTTTCTGTCGCATCAACGGATAAAATATCCGTGTACGATCGCATTACTGAAGAGTTAGAAAAGAACAATATATCGTATGAGCCATATGAACATGTTGCCGTAAAAACGAGTGAAGAAGCCGCTGCTATTCGAAACACTCCATTATCTCAGGGTGCCAAAGCATTAGTGCTCTATGCTGATAAAAAACCAATTCTCGTCACAGTTCCGGGGGATTGTAAGCTTGATACAAAAGAGTTTCGTAAGCAATTTGGTGTGAAGGATATTCGTATGGCGACGCCAGCGGAAGTTATCGCTGTGACAGGGGTAGAAATCGGTGGCGTACCTCCCTTTGGCCATATTTTTAGCATTCCATATTATATGGATATAGCACTTCGAGATGGAGAGCATGTATCGTTTAATGCTGGTTCTCGTACAAAGTCGATTCGTATGAAAGAAAATGATTTTGAAAAAGTAGCTAAGCCCATCGTCGGATCATTTAGTTTATTAAAATGAAGGTAAAGACCGTTCTCTCCCACATTCGTTCTTCTTGGGTGCTACGACAGTGGGATAAAGTATTGCTGTTGATACTGGTTATAACGTTTTTTGTATTACTCCCAAGTCAAGGAGTCGCACTTTTTTCGACAGAAACTGTAAAAAATCCGTTTCGGCAAGTTCCATTTACGGTTCCTACTCCGCGCCCGTATCCTGTGTCCCTCACAAATATGTATCCTCAAAATGAAGTATCCGCTCGCGGCATAGTGATACTTGATCCCGACAGTGGTGCGACACTTTTTGATAGAAATGCTGATGAGTCACTCTCTCCTGCGTCGACGACGAAGATTCTGACAGCGCTTGTCGCACTTGATGCCTATAGCCTTGATGATGTGGTTACGGTACAAACGGTTGTAAATAGTGGACAAGTGATGGGACTTTTTCCAGGAGAACAGATCACGGTTGAATATTTATTATATGGGACCCTTATTCATTCAGGCAATGATGCCGCGTGGGCCTTGGCTGAGCATTATAAAGGGGGAGTAGATGCATTTATTACAGCGATGAACGTGAAGGCGCAAAGTCTCCATCTTACTTCGAGCCATTTTACTAATCCGGTGGGGTATGATAGTCCTGATCATAAAATGACAGCCACTGACCTAGCTAGGCTTTCGGCTTTTGCTCTTACCAATCATACGATTGCAAAGATTGTGGCCATTCCGCAAATTACAATTTCTGATGTATCACGTACAAGGTTTCACGCACTTACCAATGTGAATCAATTGTTAGGGAAAATTCCGGGTGTTGGAGGTATTAAAACCGGCTGGACAGAAGAAGCAGGGGAAAATTTAGTGACGCTTGTGACAAGAAACGGTCACAGTGTGATTATCGTTGTATTAAAAAGCGCCGATCGATTTAAAGACACCTCCTATCTTATCGATTGGGTATTTTCTAATTTTGAATGGAAAACCTTCACACCAGAGGGAGTTAATTAGCAAGACCAGTTACTTAGTTAATTAGTATGGAATTTCGTTTTGAACAATTGCTTGTATATCAAAAAGCTGTTGATTTATCCAATAGAATATTTCTTATAACGAAAAATTTTCCTTCGAATGCTCGTTATAGCATTACAGATCAATTAAATCGTGCTTGTTTATCTATCCCATTAAATATTGCCGAAGGCTCAAGTAGAACATCTAAAGATTTCCAGCATTTTTTAGCGATTGCGAGAGGGTCATGTTATGAGAGTATACCTATAATCACTATTGCAAAGGCTCAAAAATTCATTAGTGAAAAACAATATGAAGAAATTAAACTCAATCTTGAAGAAATATCTAAAATGCTTTCGGCACTTAGAACAAGTATTTCTAAGTAACTAATTAACTCTCTTGCTAATTAACTATTCCACCCACTCAGGATTAACAGCAGGAACGTACGCTAAGAATCCACCATCTCCTTCAAAGACAAAGATAGGTTGAAGATAGGTTTGCGGTTCAAACGAATCATAATATGCAAGGTATACGTTTCGCACTGTCGCGACTGTTCCTTTGGGATATCGTACGATAAATCCACCGCCATTTTGGAGCTCCTGCCATGCGGAGGCGCTTTGTTTTAAGGAGTAGGTTGCAGAGGTCTGGTAGTCTATCGGCCAGTAAGTATACA
>CAYIXE010000081.1:0-4040 GCA_964367095.1 uncultured Gammaproteobacteria bacterium
CGACCACATCCATTATTCAGACTCTGGCCGTTCATACATGGCTTCAATACTTTCCAGTGCAATCGTTTCAAACAAACTTCTTGAGTAGAGTACCAAACTAGAGTATAATATTTATATTGCTTAGAAGCTTAGAGAGCTTAGTAGATTAAAAAGAACACTATTTTGCTAAACATCTAAACTTCTACGCCTCTCACACATATGGCAAAGAAAGATCAACGATTACTATTAGCACTCCTGTGTACAGTATGCAGAAGTCAAAACTACATGACCAGCAGAAATAAAATAAATACAGAGACGAAACTGCTTCTCTCCAAATATTGCAAAAAGTGCAAAAAGCACACGGATCACAAAGAATCTGGTAAATTAGATTAATTTCTCGTATGCAGCGAAATACGTTTATTTTCACCGCCGTGCTTGCGGTAATCGCGGCCCTTGTGGTAGGAGTAAATATCGGCAAATCTATGCGATACGCCCCTACGCCTTCAATCCCGATAATCGTCTCACCTACCGCTACGCCGGCCTCAACTCTGGTTTCCTACACAAACGAACGTTGCGGCATAACGTTTATGCATCCTTCAAACCTACAACGCCTAGAAAGTACGGCAAGTGGCACCATCCTCACTGACCCCAAAAATCAAGAAGACAGCATTATTATTGTCTGCCAAAAAGATATTCCGCGTGTGCCCCTGTCCACGGATAATATGGAACAACTCACTCTCTTTAGTGCTTCTGGAAGCGCTAGTCTCTCAGCCACCCTCTATCACGACGCATCAGAAAAAGATGGGACAAGGATAGATAAATTAATTTTCTATAACCCGTACAAAAAACTCGACGTCTTCATCGCGGGATTTGGAACGGTGTACGATCAGGTCATCAAAATTATAAAACTTCTTCCGTAAATTCATCAATTCATGCAGTACGAAGAATTCCTGTTTTCTCTAAGCGATCAAAAATACGATTCGTTCTAGAAAACCATTCATTCTCTAATGACCGCGGCAAAAATACTAAACCATTTCTTCTTTGATTCTCAAAAACAACTTCTTTTATAGAAGAACCAATAGCACTACTTACAAATTCAAGCTGGGAGTTCGACATATTGTCTATTGGCAACGCATCTTGCGTCCCAATTGGGAAGTGTACACCAGAAATAATTCCATTCGGGTTCTGCGTATGTACATAGAGAAAATTCACTGCCCGATCAAATAACGTAGTAAAGCTTTCCATCGTATTAGGAACATGTACCATGTGCCATATATCAAACATAACGTGTGCCTGTATACCTTTTTGCCGTAGTACACTTGCCTCAATAATAGCGTCCATTGCACCTTTCGTACCACTATCATGATTTTCTATCCATATATTTTTCGGTTTTGCTTGCAGAATATATTTTCTAGGCATACTCGCGCGAGCTTCTGACACATGGACAAGAACATCATGCTCTTTAAACTTGGTTAATAACGTGCGCGTTGACAGTATACCCGCATTCATGCCAAAAAGGATACCTTGATGAAAGAATGCTTCCTTGCCAGACATACCCGTTCGACCGTGTAATCGAGAAACTGTAAACCCCTCCTCCTCAAGCTCGTACGTCAATCGAGAGACCCGTTTCCGAACACCTGCAGCAATGACTTCAACCCGATCAATGTATAAAGGTGTAATCCGACGCATTTGTCTTGCCCGTCCCAAAAAACCCACTTGATCTGTAGACATCGCGTTCGTACGACTTTCAGCATCCATAACTGGGTACTATATCGATTTTTGTTCGATCTGACAAGGTCTACACTTGTTCGTCTTTGCTCGCGTAAAAAAACTTGATACAATACGTTCAAAAGATAGGGCCATAGTTCAATGGCTAGAATAGGGGTCTCCAAAACCTCTGATCGTGGTTCGACTCCACGTGGCCCTGCAATACTCTACTATAAAAAATCTACGTGAGGACTATAATTGGGGCCAACGCCATATTCTCTTCACTCTTACGTCTGCTGACTTCCATCCAGCTTCAATTACACCAATTCGTTCATGTAGATAGAGAGCGTGACCAGCATCAGTTTCCCGATGAAAAGCAATTTTTAGCGCTTCATACACTTTTAGCTCTGGTACAACAGCATCAAGCAAGTCTGCATTTGGTGCTATAACTCTATATTTTCTGGCTAATGGCTCAATTGATTCACTGGGCATTGATTGAACAATTGTGTCACTAAGATAGAATTCTTTACTATATCCTCGACCAAACTTCAGTTGTTTAGCCTCTCCTACTGCAATAGTTTTTGTCATGAACACGTATTATATACTTTTCTCCTGCCTAGGCAACGGGCAAATTAAAAAAGACAAATGTAGCTACGCTGAGGCTAAATTGCGTTTTCTTAATCGAGCAGTCGAATATTTCTTAGCACCAGATGAAAAATATATTTCACTATAACGACATAATATTTGTGATTATTTATTCATCCTTCTCTCGCAGAAACGCTCTTATAGGTCGATTGTAAATTGTTAACGCTGACACAATTGATAACACGTGTTCTACCGACGGTATTTGGATATTTATAGCTCCGCGTAAAATTGAAGTGGATGAAGGAACTAGTTCGTCAAACAATGCTCTCATAGTCAGTACTTTACTTCTCTCTATTTTGGTAAACAATCGTTCTCTTTTTTCAAACAAAAGTACTGATTCTTTAAACGCAGGACTGTTCCTCGAAGCAGCGCCTAATGAAGGGTAAACATGTATTCCTGATCGAAGCCTGCCACACACATTTACGACTCGGTGAATACTCTCTTTTCTCTCATAATACGCGTTAAGAACCGCACTTGCTCCTGCACTCGTTCCTAGCAACGAGACCAGATCGCCATGTTTATGGAGCGTATCAATGAGTAAAACTAATTTCTTCAATTTTGGGACAAATGTATTCTCTCCGTCCCTCAATCCCATATCATGAATATGAACTACAAACCCATATCGTTTCCAAAGTCTTGAAACGAGTGTAAATCCCAATGTGACGCCGCCAAGGCCAGGAACAAATACAAGATTGTGTTTTTTTGCCATAAAGTAATTATACGATACACGTAATCATTCACCTTGTACTGGTATAGTGATGCATGGTCTCTAGCAAAATGCAATTATAATAAAGTTCACCATTTTTTCCTGTGCGATCATGATCTATGCAATAATTCCGCGGCCGCGAAATAATTATCAATCATCAAGAAGTCCAAAAAACCCTCGAATTCGTTCATCATCTTCTATTTGCACAGCGAGCATATAGCGAACACTCACAGACACACCGACAAGCTCTCGCAAAAATTCAATTTCATCAAAACAGGGATACGGTGATACATAAATACTCTCCTGAAGCTGACAAAGTCCAAACTGGACAATACCCTGTCGAAATCGATCTCGCAAGTGTTTCATTTTTTCCGGCACGTCAAATATAACGACACGCCATTTTTTATCCCACTTCTTTAATTTTTGTATTGTAAGGCTTCGTAGTTGATATGTAAGCGCACGAGTCATACCATTTTTTGTAATCGTGACCGATGTACGACCATCAGATAGCTCTCGTACTTTGACATATTTCTGTTTCTTTAGCCTCACCAACTGTCGTCGCACTCCCCAACACCGATAATCACGCATTCCCAGTTTTACCATGGCAGCAACACCAGAAAGTGCCGGAGGAAATGCCAGTACGATGCCCACAGCTCCCGCAGCAGCCAAAAAATGCAGTATTTCCTTTGACGAAAGCCCTATGCCAAGCTTTGTTTCCTGTGTAGGCAAACGTTGAAACAATCCAGCAGCTTTCTGCCAATCAACGGATGAAGGCAGGCGCACTGTCCGATTTTTTAATTTTTCGTGCATCAATTTTCTGATCTTATGCATATGTACTCCTCGATAATTTTATCGCGGCCGCGAATTAATTGTCAATAGAAATAAAACAATATAGCGTAACAAAATCCTCCTCTTGATGATATATACTAGAGGTCATATGAAGAAAACGTTCAAGATCCCGAAATATATGACGACCGTTACGCCGTTTTCCAAAATGCTGGCA
>CAYIXE010000082.1:0-4022 GCA_964367095.1 uncultured Gammaproteobacteria bacterium
TTCGAACACTTTTTGTTTCTAAGGGTAATCATACGATTGTTTATGAATATCGGCCAACTATATTTTATTTTGGGGGTGGTATAAGCATCAGCACGATGCTGCTGTTGATAATTTTTTGTTTACGAAAGCCACGTGCTTGATACCACCGCTTAGCGTTGATGTTTGAGATTTCTGTATCGACAAATACTGGTACATCTTTCGGTAACTTTGTTAGGAGTGCGTGCAGTAGCTGCGTACCTACTCCTTGCCGTTGATGGGATTTTTTGACAAAAAGTGTGAGGATGGTAGGGTATGGCGTGGGAAATATTTGCAATATTTGGCGTTCTGTGACCATGCGATCAAGAAGTTCCTGTATTGAAATGTGTTGTTTTACGATTGCTGAAGCGATATTGAAAAGTACGTGTGGAGAAAAAAATACATGCAGCATCTGTTTTTGTGTTTTTGCTAAATCCCGTGTTGCGGTGATAACCCCAACAATCATTGTATTATCGACAGCGACAAGACAGAGGTTTTTATCGAGCGCATGGTATAAATCCGAAAGGTAGGGATTGCCAATCCGAGCTATAGCTGAGGGAAGTGTGCGAACATGCAGAGCGGTGACTGCGGAAATATCAGATGGTTTTATTTGCCGGATGTCCATAGTAGTCGTACGATGGTCATAATATATCCATATCCTTGACGAAACGGCATAGTTTTTGAAACGCCATGAAGCCTAGGTGGGCTAGTGTATGGAATTTCTTTTATGCGGTATTTTGCCGCTTGTGCGCGGACGAGTAAATCTATACAATATTCTCCATAATTACCGCGAAGCGGGATATGATCAAGCACTGTTTTTTGTACCGCAAGAAATCCCGTGGTGTAGTCGGTTATTTTTTTACCAAAAAAGAGCATGGCGATATTATTGAGGAGTATGCTTAGTCCTTGGTTATGAATGCGGCTTGCGAGCGCGATATCTGCTCCCTTATGTATTGCTGATAATAGCTTCGGCAACACAAAGGCTGGATGGGAAAAATCACAATCCATCCAAATAATGATGTCGCTTTGAGCGTTTGCTATGCCGGCGTTTAGGCTGTTGGTTAACCCGCGATGTGTAGTGCGAAGTAGGAGTTGGGCGCGCCCGTTGGATTGGTGAGAATTAATAAATGATTGTACTTTTTTGGCAGTGCCGTCTGGAGAATTGTCATCTACAACAATGATAGTGGTGTTTGAAGGTGTGTGTTTTTTGATGGCTACCATAAGCGGGATGACATTATCTTTTTCATTAAACGTAGGAAGGATAACTGTCAGGGAGGAATGTTTCATGACGTTTTGGTTAAAAGTTCCTTAAGTGCACTCGCTACCATTAGGATTTGTTCTTTAGTAATAGCAAGGCCGGAGGGAACATAAAAGCCATGTGCGGACGCGAAATCAGACACAGGAAAACGTGACCCCTTTTTCACAAATTTTTGCAATATAGGTTGGGTGTGTAAAGGATAAAAGAAATCCCGTGTATCTATGTCTTTCTTTTTAAGACGCATACGAAGCGTGTTTTTGGAAATCGGTGCATTTTTGGTAAGAGTAAGTGCGTACATCCAATATACGCTTTGTGCCCATGGTTGACTTGTAGGAAGCGTAAGATAAGGAATTCCCTTCAATGCTTTTGCGTATTCCTTGGCCATCCATTTCTTTTTATCGATATATGTTTGTATAGATTCAAGTTGCGCTAGTCCAATAGCTGCAGATATATTGGTGAGTCGATAGTTAAAGCCTATGTGTTCATGCCAAAATCGCCGTTTTGGACTGTGCGAGAGGTTTTTAAGGAGTCTCACGCGAGTGGCAAGATGAGTGTTGTTGGTCATCACCATACCACCCTCGCCGGTTGTGACAATTTTATTTGCATAAAAGCTATAGACTCCAATCGTGCCGATTGTGCCGACAGGTTTGCCTTTGCTTACCTTGCCGGCAGGCAGGTACAGTGCACCATGTGCTTCTGCGGCATCTTCAATGACCGCAATCTTATATTTTTTGGCAAGCGTCATGATGGGATCCATGTCGCACGGATGTCCGTAGAGATGAACCACCATGATTGCGCGTGTACGCTTGGTAATTTTTGCTTCAATGCGATTAGGATCGATGGTAAAGGTAACAGGGTCGACATCGACAAATACGGGTGTCGCGCCTGTATATATGACAGCCAGAGGACAGGAGATGATCGTAAGATCCGGCATGATGACTTCGTCACCTGCTTTGATATCAAGACTTGCGACAGCTAAATGTAATGCAGCTGTACCACTTGACGCTGTAATAGCATGGCGGATGCCTAAACGTTTTGCATACGCCGTTTCAAAACGTTCTATGTAACTTCCTTGTGAAGAAATCCATCCAGTGTTTAGACAGTCTAGTACATAGGTGGTAGCTTTGGATGACAAGACTGGTTCGTTTACAGGTATCATACGGTTTGTCATAGGTAATGTTTTGCGTGTGCATCGCCTGGGTAGGGTCCTTGTTTGACTTCAAACACTCGCGCGTTTCCCAAAAATTCTACGCCGTGCGCTTGAGATTTAAACAGTACTGCATCTCCTTCTGAGAGGAGCTTTTTTGCGATAAGCTTTTTGGTGTCTGTCACTATACGTATGCGAATTTTTCCTTTGATAACAAAAAGAAGTTCCTGAATTTCTGGAATAGAGAGGGGCTTGGGACAATTGTGGGTGTGGGGAGAAAGTTTAATGGGAAGTTTTCTGTCATGGATTCCTATCTGAAACGCATTGTCTGGGGTTGTAAGAAAGCGAATGTTTTTTACAGTAATTGTCTTACGATACACACACGCGACTTCTTTTTTTTGATAATAAATTGGTTCAATGCCGTCAGTCATAGATAAATGTTGGTATCAGAGTGGGGCAAGGTTATAATTAATATAGCCGATGGCGTAGAGAAATACCATCGGAAGACAAAGAAAAAGACCCATATATACCGATTTTTTTGAGAGCATATTCGCATATGCCAAAAATGCAAATGGCATCAGCGGAATAATAAATCTAGGCATATCAGCCTGTACGAAGAGTAAAATTGGGAGAAAATATATAAGAGCAACGGTTGCGAAAAAATAGAGTTTTTCTTCAAATAATAGCAGTATCGGGATAAAGTAGAGAATATAGGTATAGATAATAATTTCTTTCCATCCGGTAAAAAATCCAACGGTAAAATAAAAAATCTGAGGAGATACCAGAACCTTTAAAGGCGGCCATTGGAGGGTGGGAAGTGCTTCATTTCCCAAAAATACGAAGAAATTACCGAATTTGAAATAATACAGCGTAAATATTCCAAGAAGCGCGGTTGGGATAAGAAGATAGGGAGTAAATTCCCTCACTGTTTCTGCGAGACTCACTTTTCTTGTACCTATTAAAGAAATAAGATAGAAAAGTGCGATGCCGATAAAAAATATAATTCCCTGCGGCTTGGTAAGCTGGGCCAAACTCATTGCTATTGCAGAGGGAAGATATTGCTTTCGCAGAAAAAAAATCATAAAGAGTGTGATAAAAAAGAGCATTTGTGGCTCTGTACTGCCGACGTGGCTTACGATAAACCAGCGTGGTGTATAAAAGATAGACAAGAGCGCTACAACAAGGGCATTGGCTTTTGGATTCACTTGTTTTACCAATACATAGAGTGCTATAGAAAACAGCAGTGCGAAGAGTTGGCTTACAAAAATCATAGACTCGTTGTAGCCTAAAAATGAAAATAATCGGATCGTGAGAGGGTAGAGAGGAAATTGAAATGAATAGTGGGTGGCTGCGAGAAACGGAAAGGGATTTATTTTATTGATAAGATCTACGTTATAGAGCGTTTTGGCGACGATGACATAGCCTGGTCCGTCCCAATTTCGATACACGTACTCCATCCCTCCCGATGAGAAAAATCCGTAATATCCATAAAGGATGATGGATGCGAGAAGAAATATATTGATGATCCAAGCTACGTCGCGTTTCATACTAAGAGCCTGTTTTAAAAGTTTAGGCATATTCTTTCGCAATGCGTTTGAGCAT
>CAYIXE010000083.1:0-4017 GCA_964367095.1 uncultured Gammaproteobacteria bacterium
TTGGATAATAGAGAAAGACTGCAGGCGCGTCCTCTACTAATCTTCGCTGAAAATCCGTATAAATTTTTATTCGCTTCTCATAATCCAACTCTTCTCTTCCATCTTCAAGAAGCTTGTCGATTTTCACATTCACATATCCCGTTATATTTGTAGTAGTTTGCGTCGAGTGCCACAGCGGATATTGATCAGGGTCAGGCGGCAAATCCTGAGCGAAAAGAAACACCTGAAAATTAGGCACTAAAGAATTTTCTACCTTTACTGTTGTTTTAATCCCTTGTGCGTTCCAAGAATTTGCTATGGTTTGTGCAGTATCAAGATATGCAGGAAACGTAGACAAAATAAGTTGCGAGGATGCGGAAGCAAGAGGAGTATTTGCTAATAATTTCTTTGCCATTTTGGGATCAAACGCATAGCTTTTTGTATTTTTCGTATATGCCCAGGACGTTTTATTTATGGGACTTCCTGCATGTTCATAGTTAAAATCAGGAATCAAATATGCAAGGCCTTGTCGAGAAGATTTTTCTGATAGAAGCTGATCTTTTGTATTAAAAAAAAGTGTGACTATACGGTCATAGCGTACATGATCATTAACTTGTACTTTGCCCCAATCTTTGAGAGCTGAGGGAGTACTCAAGGCCTCAAGGGTTGTGACCTCACCAAGTTTAAACGCTAAGATAGCCTGAGCTTCAGTCCGATAAAACGTAATAGCCTTTCGTAACCCTTTTGCTGATTTAGGTTCAAGTTTCATACCGCGAATTGAATCTCCTTGAAGCGATATCGCCTGTACCGTATAGTCGCCAAATCCACGAAGGCCTTTAAGAATAATTGGTTTCGATACAAGTGTTGGAAATGGACTATAGGGATATTGTAAATGCGCGATAAGCGTGTAATCATCACTCGGAACAAATGTTACTCCTTTAATATTATAATTGATGTCTGACGCAACGACTGCTTTGCCATTGGACCACTGCACGTCTTTATTAAGAGTAAAAATAAAAGTCTTCGCGCTATTTGTCGCCTCCCAAGACGCGGCAAGAAGCGGCACTGCTTTGCCGTCTGTAAGAACTTTTGTCAAACCATGGCTTATAAGTGACTGCACAGAAAGCGGCAATGACGAAGGAGTATATTCTCCAATAATACCGATACGTTCGGTTTTATTCATAAATTGAGATGCAAAAAGAGGATATGCACGATAAAAAACAAATGACGCAGTAAACCCAATAATAAATCCTAGAAATAGAAATCTAGTATATTTGCGTCCAAGTTCCCGCGCTATAAGAAAACCGATGCGTATGGAGCGTTTTACTGACATAAGACAAATCACGTTAACGCAACATGACGTTTATAATTGATGTAGTAAGAAAAAGCACTGCAATAACTATTGTTGCGGTAAATACAATTTTTTCAGCCCCTCTTTTGGTTCTATACAATTCTCCCCCACCCAACCCTCCTCCCAAGCCACCTTTGCTGCTTTGCAGTAAAATAAGACCTATGAGACTTGAAGCGACGATAAGATGAAGGATGAGAAAAAATGTGATCATAGAGTTACTCCTTTCAAAGTAATGAAACTAAAACGTTTGATAATGCATCGCTATCATGTCGAATAAGGCTTCGTACGAGCGTGTCTGCAGAAGACTTTTCATGCACTGACTCATTGACAAGCGGAGTTCTTATAACACTAAAATACTCGTCACCCAAATCATCTACCACAGGCACCTCATTACATTTTGCATACGCGTCAAGCGCGTTTTTAGGAAACGTATCCGAGTTTACCACAACAGCTTTAAGAGACGTACCGATATATTTCTCTAAGACATGTATATGGTCGGACGCAGTAAAATTATACGTTTGACCAAATTTGGTCATAAGATTTAATACGTACACGATTTTTCCTTTTGCGTGAATTAACGCGTCAGCGATACCCGAAACCAGCAAATTTGGAATAATACTCGTGTAGAGATCCCCTGGTCCTAAGACGATTAAATCAGCTTGTTTTATGACTTTAAGCGCGTCGGGATTGGCTTCTGCTTGCGGCTTTAAAGACACATGGGTTATTTTTAACTTTCCGTCGTGAATTGGCTCATCGATAAGATGTTCTTCATTTACTGTATGGCCATTTTCATATGTTGCATAAAGATTGGTATCAGTAAACGTTACAGGGATAACAGACCCCTTAATGCGTAAGACTTTTCCAGTCTTACGTATAGCTTCGGCCTGAGATCCTACGATATCAGTAAGTGCGGCCATAAACAAATTACCAAACGTCATACCAGCAATACCATTTCCTTTTTCAAATCGATACATAAAAAGTTTTCGTAATAATCCCACTCCTCCACTCTCATCGGCAAGTGCTACTAAACATTGTCGTAAATCCGACGTAGGGAGCAGCCCAAATTCGTCCCGCAAACGCCTATTGCTTCCACCTGAATCACTCATGGTGACAATTGCTGAGAGTGTATGATGAAATTGCTTCAAACCACGAAGTACGACAAATGTACCTGTGCCCCCACCGATACAGACAATTTTTTTAGTGCTTTGAGATATCATAAAGAAGATTTACTACAAACGTCACTGCTAGAGAGACAATTATAAGCGAAATAGGGTATGAAAAGGAAATAGCTGGTATGACAAAGCCTGAAAGACTCAGTCCTTCATAGCGCCAAGGCACTACTGCCACACTCGGCACAAAGATAGTCAAAAGATATAATACAATCACATGAATCATCCATGATAGGAGACCGAAAGTAATAATATTTATCGGAATAAATAGAATTTTTAACATTGGTGTGACCAAAAGTGTAAGAAGCGTCAGTATGCCGCCGGCAAAAAGCAACGATTGCCACCCTCCTGGAATTGTAAGGGCTGGTATCACTTCACTTACCAGCCATAATGCAAAACTATGAAAGAATAACGCCTGTAATATAAATCTCATTGGTAACAATTATGGTAACAATACTTTGTGTTCTACGTCAAACCATAAGACTTTTTTTTCGCAAAAATCGATGATAGGTTATAGCGAATCTATGTGCCTCGTCTCGTACTCTCTGAAGTACCCGCAGCGCTTTGCTTGAGAGAGGCAATCGAAGTGTCGCAAACGCATGGTTTGTAGGTATAACGAGTTCCTCATATCGTTTTGCAAGACCTGCGTAGGGCACTGCAATGTGGAGTTGTTGAAATACTGATTCTGCGGCTGTGAGCTGGGGTTTACCGCCATCAATGAGTATAAACGATGGCATCTTCCATTCTTTATGGAGAAATCGGCGAAAGAGCACTTCACGTATCATGGACACATCGGACACGACACCCTTTCTTTGTATGCGAAATTTACGATATTCTTTTTTATCAGGAAATCCATCCGTAAGCACTACCATGGCGCCGACCGGTGATTTGCCAAATAACTGCGACATATCAAAACACTCTATGCGGTGAAGCGATTGCAATTCTGGCAATACTGTCTGGAGGCGATTTATAAGATCGTCGAGTTCTCCGTCAAAAATGCTGTCTACTCCTTGCTCTATAAACACTGCAGGATCATAGCTATAAGAGGATAATGCGTACAACATATCAATTCTGCGCTTGATGATGGCAGCTTCTTCAAAAAGTTCTTTTCTTGCGGCGGTCTTCATAAGGCGTGAATAGTCTCGCATCAGAGTTGTTGTTTTTCCTGCAAATATATCTTTGAGAGCATTGATATTTTTTCTATAAAGAAAAACATTATGTTTCGATTGGTCAGACACTGGTGCGTTTTTTAAGCTGGAGGGACAGGGATAGCAAAGTCCTAAATGCGTGTAAAAACACGGTGTACCATTTCGCTGTTTTTGCGTGCAATAGGGAATAGCGCGACGTACGCTGGAAAGAATCACACGAAGTGCATGTGCTGATTGAAAAGGGCCAAATATTCGATTACGTTTACTGGTTTGATATGTGGTAGTCTCACCTTTTCGAAGTAATAGAACTCTTGGTAATCGCTCGTTTAGTGTGAGAGCTACATACAGTAAGCTCTTGTCGTCTTTTGCA
>CAYIXE010000084.1:0-3966 GCA_964367095.1 uncultured Gammaproteobacteria bacterium
GTGTATAACGTGGGCACAGGTACAGGTGCTACGGTTTCTCACGTTGTTTCTTTGGTGAAAAAAATATCAGGCAAAGATTTTACGGTAATCAATGCACAAAAACGAGCAGGTGATCCAGCCGAACTTGTGGCAGATCCTACAAAGCTTATGAAAGAATTTGGGTGGGCGCCAAAACATTCAACACTCTCTGACATTATTTCTTCGGCATGGCATTGGCATGAGAGTCATCCTACGGGATATATCGCAGTATGAAAATAGGCATTGATATAAGTCAAATTGCGTTTGAACACACAGGGGTCGCCCGATATGTGGAGCGTATGGTCACTACGCTTGTAGAAAAAAGCCCTTCGCATGAATTTGTTCTTTTCGGATCATCGCTTCGTAAGCATCACATCCTAAAGAAGTTTGTAACTGCTTTACAGGAAAAATACCCAAATGTCCGCTCAACCATCATTCGTGTCCCGCCGATACTTCTTGATTTGTTGTGGAACAGGTTGCATATCGTGCCTGTTGAGTGGATTATTGGCGGCGTCGACGTTTTTTGGAGTAGTGATTGGACGCAGCCGCCGCTTACGAGGGCAAAAGGTGTTACGACGATTCATGATCTTTCCATATTTACGTATCCTAAAGATTCAAATTCTGAAGCTCATATCGATATAAAACAAGGCCAGTTTCGGGCAAATATCGTCGGCGTTCAGAGGCGACGGCTTCATTGGGTCGACCGAGAATGTGCACGGATTTTTTGCGATAGTATTGCTACCAAAAAAGATATCATGAAATATCTTTCCATTTCAGAACAGAAATTGCATGTTGTATATCCTGGGTATTTATAATACACGCGTATGATACTCTCCATTGATGGTTATGAAGCAAATAGTGGGAACAGAGTAGGGGTAGGGCGATTTGCCTATGAAATACTCATTGGCATAGAACGAAAGCTCAAGCAGGGGGAAAGCCAGTTTACCAAGGCGCGCGTGTATATGCCGGATAAACCAATTGATGACCTGCCTTCTGGTTCCGCTGTATGGGAATATAGTGTGGGCAAACCCAAAAAACTTTGGACTTTTATTGGTCTTCCATGGTTGTTGTACCGCGATAAGCCGAAAGCAGATGTCATATTTTCTCCCACCCATTATGTCCCACGATTTACGAATATTCCACGTGTGTGTGCCATTATGGATGTGTCGTATCTTCATTATCCTGAGATGTTTGATAAGAAGGATCTTTATCAATTGACCAAATGGACAGAGTATTCTGTCCGGCATGCTGCAAAGGTAATTACCATCAGTGAATACTCCAAACATGCTATAATGGAAGCCTACACCATAGCCTCGGAACGCATCGTAGTCGTGTATCCGGGGATGAGTATGAGTCTTTTGGAACAAAAGCCGCAGAAATCATCACACCTTACGCGCTTTGGTATACGCGCGCCGTATATTCTATCCGTTGGCACCTTGCAGCCTAGGAAAAACTTTGTGCGCCTTATCGAGGCTTTTTCTCTTTTGGAAGACAAGAATATGACACTTGTTATCGTAGGCAAAAAAGGCTGGATGTACGAGGATATTCTTGCAGCTCCCAGTGTGTATGGGGTAAAAGATCGGGTTAAAATATTGGATTTTGTCAACGACGATGACCTCTCCACTCTCTACACCCATGCGCAGTGTTTTGTCCTTCCGAGTTTATATGAAGGATTTGGGCTGCCGGTTCTTGAGGCTATGGCGCATGAATGCCCGATAGTGGTGAGCAATGTTTCAAGTATTCCTGAAATAGCAGGAGACGCGGCTATCTATGTGGATCCTTTGCGTGTGTCAAGTATTGCTGAGGGTATCACTAAAGCACTTTTTGAACATGAGACGAGTCCAGAGAAAGAAAGACTTGCAATTGGAAAGAAACGAGTATCGCTTTTTTCTTGGGATACGGCTGCAAAACAAGTATTATCAATCTTAGAGGATGTAGGAAAACGAACAAAATAAAATACTATGAGAGCAATTATTGATTTTTGGGTATATTTAGCAACGCTCACTGGGTTTATCCCAAGTCATACGATCCGGCTTTTTCTTTATCGCACGTTGTTTAGAGTAAAGATTGGAAAGAATTCATCAATTCATTGGCGAGCTGAATTTAATCAACCGGCAGGGGTCAGTATCGGACATAACACAATCATTGGAAATGATGCATTTTTGGATGGGCGAATGAAACATTTCATTTCTTATCTCAAAACGCACGGATCGCCGCTTTCAATAGGTGATAATGTATCTATAGCAGGGGAGGTACGCATATACACGATGCAACATGATATCGATTCTCCAGATTTTTCTGAAATTGGTGCGCCGGTTATCATAGAAGATTATGTGGTAATTGGTACCCGAGTGACGATACTTCCCGGTGTGACTATCGGGAAAGGTGCAGTGGTGGCAAGCGGCGCTGTGGTGACCAAAGATGTCCCTTCACATACTGTGGTTGGGGGTGTACCTGCCAAATTTATTAAAGAAAGAAATAAAGATCTACACTACACGTTAAAATTTTCCCGACTATTTCAGTAACCTCTTTTTTATATGGAACTATCAATTATTATCGTTAGTTTTAATACTTTGAAATTGACCCACGATTGTATCGCGTCTCTGTATCGGAGTCTTTCTCAAGTTTCGTTAAAATTTGAAATTATCGTCGTTGATAACGTTTCGACTGACGGCACACGCCAGATGCTCAAAAATAAGTTTCCAAAAGTGAGAGTGATTTCTAACCGTGAGAACGCTGGCTTTGGGAAAGCGAATAACCAAGGCATACGTGCGGCAAAGGGTGAGTTTATTCTTCTTTTAAATTCTGATACCGTCGTACTCAATTCGTCTATAACTAAACTCTTCTCATTTGCCAAACAGCATCCGAACGCATTTGTGGGTGGGAAACTTTTGAATGCCGACAGAAGTCCGCAGACTTCGTGTGGTCCATTTTTTAGTCTCCCGGTCGTGTTTGCATCACTTTTTCTAAAGGGTGATGCATTCGGCCTTACTCGTTGGTCGCCGGATAAAACGAGGAAGGTTGATTGGGTATCAGGGGCGTGCATTATAGCGCCCAAAAAACTGTTTATGAACGATCTTTTATTTGATGAACATATCTTTATGTATATGGAGGAAATAGATCTTTTGTACCGAGCGAGCCTCAAAGGAAATCCTACCTATTTTTATCATCGCGCACTCATCGTGCACTTAGGAGGCGGGAGTTCACAAAACAAACGCAAAGGACCGGTTTTAAACATTTATCGCGGATTATTATATTTTTATGGCAAGTATAAGCCGGAGTGGCAGTTATCGATTGTGAAGTTTTTGTTGAAAACAAAGGCCATTATCGCGTACTCTATCGGTGTTATGATGGGGAGAGTACAGTTGAAAGAAACCTATGAAGAAGCTTATAAACTGGTGTAAAGGGCATAGCCTGAAATGTGCAACGCTTATTCTTCTTGCGTTTATTCCGTTGTACCCGAAATTGCCGCTCCTGGATATCAAAAATACGTGGGTGTATATCCGGGTCGAGGATTTTCTCGTGTTGTTCGTGCTGTTGTGGTGGGTCGTATTATTCGTAAGGAAAAAAGTTACTTTAAAATCGCCGCTCACGATGCCGATATTTCTTTTTTGGATTATCGGGGCAATAGCCACGATACACGGCATGCTGATTATTTTTCCGACGCTTTCGAGTGTGTACGCCAATGTATCATTCTTAAGTTTTATCCGTCGGATAGAATACATGAGCGTGTTCTTCATAGCATTTTCCGCCATGAAAGACAGTAAATCGATTATCCCTGTTATCGTTACCGTCGTCGGCACGGTGTTTCTTGTGAGCCTTTATGGGTTGGGACAAAAGTATATGGGGTTGCCGGCATACCTGACCATGAATGAAGAGTTTGCCAAAGGGACGCCGCTTACCCTCTCGTCGTTATCCCGTATATCCTCAACATTTGCCGGACATTAT
>CAYIXE010000085.1:0-3948 GCA_964367095.1 uncultured Gammaproteobacteria bacterium
GACGGCGGCCCCGAGCCCTTGCCGCACTTCTTTTGTCTTTAATTCGCGGGGGGGGGTTGCTCGGAATTGTATGGAGCGGCAGGGCGAGGGTCGAATTTTTGTTATTCCCACATCGCCTAAAAAGAAGGAATATTTGGTATACTCTAAATATGATAAACAATGAGCCTTTTGCGGGGGAGGTTATTATTCCTCCTTTATCGCCTACTTCTTTACCCGCTCCGTTACCTGCAAAAAAGAATAACCGTAAAATTATTTGGTCTATTGGCGCAGTTTTAGTCTTGTTAGCGGGTGCATTTTTCATCTATAACTCAGTTGTTTACAGAACGGAGATTTCGGAGTTTGATCTCAAAGCTAGTGTTGCAGATGCCGCTGGTATCGCGCCAAACAGTCATTTTATTTTGAAAACAACAGCTTCGCTGACTACCCAAGTACTTGAGAAGTACATCAAAATGATTCCGGCGATTGATTTAAGTATTAAAAAAGTATCAGCCCAGGAGAATACATACGAAATTGTTCCTAAGGATGAGCTTCAAACAAATCAGATTTATACCATCCAAGTAGATAAAGGACCTTTGGCGAACCGTGAATTTAGTTGGGCGTATCAAGTCAAGGCACCTTTTCAGATAACATCTTCAATCCCAGGGAATAAGGGTGTCGATGTGCCTACAAATACCGGTATCGAACTCTATTTTAACCGTGACGGTATTATTGACCCTGAAAATTTCATTGAAATAACACCTGCAGTATCAGGCAAATTTGACGTAGCAGAAAATAAAGTCCGCTTTATTCCTAACAATCCTTTGGCAGAGAGGACTATTTATACGATAAGGATAAAGGGAGGCCTCAAAGCAAAAGATACAGATGATGTTTTGAATGATGAGAAGGTAATCCAATTTCAGACAGCGCAATCCTACTCTCAAAATCGAGAATCTGCATATTTCTCTCGTCAATTTGCTGAATTCAAACCGGGCTCGGATATGCTCTTAGGAGTGAGTGCCTATAATACATCTTCAGTTTCAGCGAGTGTATACAGACTTGATTCAGCACAGGAATTTCTTGATTCTATAACCAAAATTCAAGGCAGTACGCCGTGGGCACGTTACTACACCAATATCGATAATCAGTTACCAAAAACTAAAGAAGTATTCTCAGGTACTCTCCCACTAGAAAAAGTCGATTATTCGTCACTGGTGAGAATGCCGCAAGCATTATCGGCTGGGTATTACGCGATGGTTATTACCTCTGGGGAAAGTAAGGATATCTCGTGGTTTCAAGTAAATCCAGTAACTAGTTTTGCGGCGTTTGCGAGCTCAAAATCTTTAATCTGGTTAAAAGACAGTGCTGGAAAAAATATCGCAGAAGTTCCTGTTCTTTTTAACAATAAACAAATAGGGAAATCCGGCGCTGATGGAGTTGCTCTATTCGCCACCCCATCGGAATTACTTAGAAAGCCAACCGATTCTTATTACACAAATGAGAGAAAGTTTTTTGTTGCGCAGATTCCTACGGGTGCTCTGGTAATACCCATGGAAAGCGAGTACGGCTATGCTACGTCTCTAACTCAGAATGATATCTGGTGGGATTATATTTCACTGAATAAAAATATATATTTACCAACCGATACACTTCGTTTCTGGGCAATAGAGAAACCCCGTGGCGGTGAAGCGGCTGGACAAGAAATTAGCGTTAAACTTACTAATCCCTATTGGAGTGAGACTCAAGACAATGTCATAACTTACGCTGAAACGAAATTAAAAATCTCCGAATACAATGCTGTTACTGGAGAACTGTCTTTCGCCAATCTAAAACCTGGGACATACGACCTAACTTTTCGCAAAGGAGATGAGATTGTTGCAAAGCAGACAGTTACCGTAAGTGCATACATAAAACCAGCATATAAAATTACCGCTACCCCTGATAAAAACACACTCTTTGCTGGTGACAGTGTTACATTCAAAGTCAAAGCAGAATTTTTTGATGGAACACCCGTTACGAATACTTCGCTTTCTTATTCTGCTTATGGAGTTTCAGGTAAAAATTCCCAGGACAGTATAAACCTTAGTCCTCAAGGAGAAGGATCATTTACTGTTACCCCTGAATATACAAACGATCAAACATATTGGCCATCTTACTTAAGTGTGAATGTAAAGCCGTCAAAAGCCGAGGAGGGGCAAATAGAAACAAATTCTTCAGTCTTTGTATTTGGACCGCATATAAATAATTCCGTTAGTCAAAAACAATCGGCTTCAAACGTAATCTTTACAGTTAAAACACGTGCAGTCGTCCTTAATAATAATTCTCGTGGTGAGCCTTATTGGAACACTGAGGAGTACTTGGGTAACCCTGTAGCGGGTGCAACTACAAAAGTTGATATATCAGAAGTTGTGTATCTCAAAGATAAGACGGGGACCAGTTATGATCCGATAAATAAATTAACCTACCCAATTTATAACTATCGAACAGAAGATCACCCCATTTCATCACAGACAATAACGGCTGATCAAAACGGCTCTGCACAATTATCCTTTACTCCTGAAAATAAGAAAACTTATAAATTTATTTTTACGACCTACGATAGCGTTGGTCGTGCCGTCAAAGATACTCGGTATGTTTATGGTGGCTTAGGCGATGTGGACTACGGTTCTCGAGATTCTTCTTATTATCTCTTTAATCCGGACAGCAATAAGAATTATAAAGTCGGCGATCCAATTAATCTCCAATTGCAGACTTATCAAGGAATCATGCCACCTGACGGACAAGGAAACTATATATTCATGACTGTAAATAACGGGGCGATCGAGTATCGTATTCAGGATACGCCCCAATATAGTGCAACATTCCAGAATAAAGATATCCCGAATATAGGGATTTGGCCGGGATGGTTTGGTGATGGGCGTTTCCACAATTCATATCTTCAAAATATTTCATTTGACGCTAATGAGCGACGATTAAATATAGCAATTACAAAGGACAAGCAGACCTATAAGCCAGGAGAAAATGTCAGCCTTGATATTAGGGTAACGGATAAAAATAATAACCCAGTTAAAGCGGAGGTGAATCTTTCTGCTCTTGATGAAGCCGTATTCTCAATTAGACCAGATGAAAAAGATATTATTAACGATCTCTATAAAGATATTTACTCGCAGGTTGTAATTCGCACTTCCAATATGCCTCCTTATGGAGGTGGGGGTGCTGAGAAAGGTGGAGGAGATGGAGATACACCACGTTCAAATATTCAGGAAATGGCAATCTTTAAATCTGTCACGACAGACGCTGGAGGATACGCGCATGCTGAATTTAAACTTCCTGACAACATCACTTCATGGCGTTTAACAAGTCAAGCTGTTACCAAAGATTTGTTTGCTGGCAAAGACGTATACTTTATTCCAGTTACTCTGCCGCTATTCGTAGACGCGACGCTGAACAAGACGTACCTTGCTGGTGATCAGCTTACTCTCCGAGTAAGAACATTTGGGACAGCACTGAATCAAGGAAATGCAAGTTATATAGTCGAAAGTCCTACTTTGCCGTTCAAAAAGATAGATAGGTCTGGTGGAAATAATATTGAAATACCTCTCGGAGCATTAACTCTTGGAAATCATCAGCTTACTGTCAGAGCAAGTAGCGGCGGGTTTTCAGATGCTCTTACTCGACCATTGAGTGTCCTGAGCAGTTACTTCACAAAAAATACTTCTGATTTTTATGAGGGACTTGCTGGGCTGAAAATTAAAAATGATGCCGTTGGTTATACAACACTCACTTTCAGCTCGTATGGTCGCGGACGACTGTATAACGAGCTCAAATCTTTGAGTTATCAATGGGGTGTCAGACTGGATCAGAAAGGAACGCAATTGATTGCAACAGATCTTCTCAATAATTATTTTGGAGAGAAAAATGAAAAACCAGAATTCCAAGCCGCAAAATACCAAGCTTACACAGGAGGCTTAC
>CAYIXE010000086.1:0-3893 GCA_964367095.1 uncultured Gammaproteobacteria bacterium
GCACGACTACGCCGGACGGGCTGTTGGGGACGGTGTGGAAGTGTCCGAAGGACGAGACTGTACGCTCGATTATCGAGTAAGAGTATACTTTGCTATAATGGGGAGGTAAGTTTTGTATACCATGATTAAATCTATAACAGTAAAGAATTTCAGAAGTGTCGAGGAACAGACGGTGGAGTTGGCTCCTATCACACTTTTGTATGGCAACAACGCCGCGGGTAAATCCTCTCTCTTTTACGCGTTAAATGTATTAAGAAATATAGTCAACAATCCACAGCAGCCATTGGATGCAGCGTTTAATCTTGGTTTTGCTGCTCTTGGTGGATTTGAGCGCGTAGTTTTCAGACACGTTGAGACAAGCGATATTCTTATTTCGGTGAGTGGGGCTGTTCGTGGCACTGACTTTACCTATGGAGTAAAGCTGAACCCGAAGCACGGAGAATTTATTTTAGAGCTGGGGCAACCGTACTCCTTGAATTTTTCTTTAGCAGTTCCGTTCCCATACCCACTAAATCTTAATGTTGAAAGATCAGTTACGCTCGACAGCGTGGAATACAAGATTAATTGGAATGGCATAACCGCACAAGTTACTCCGACCCCAGCTAACGAAGTAGCAAATCAAAAGGCGAACGAGGTTACCTTGTTGATAAATGGAATTACTGAAGTCGTTCGAGGCATTGACGTTGTGTCGGTAAGGAGAGGGTTTTTCAAAACCCAGTACGGACAAGTTCCAGTAAACCCATATCCGTGGACTGAAGACGAGGTCGCGGCACTGCTTGCAGCAGATGAAAATCTTGATACTCATGTGAGCGCATACCTTGAACAGACAGTCGGTCGGCAAGTTAGAGCCAAAGCCAAAATTGGGACATCTGTTGCTGATCTAAAAACGATAGAGCCAAAAACTAAGGTCACTACTGATGTTGTTAACGATGGTTTCGGTATTAATCAGTTAGTGTATGTCTTTGCAAAGATACTTAACAGGACTACTCGCACTGTGTGCGTCGAGGAGCCAGAAGCAAATTTACACCCAAGCGTAATAAGGCACCTCCCAAAGTCATTTATCGAACTTGTTAAAACTGATAAGAGACAACTTATAATCTCAACGCATAGCGAGGCGTTTGTTATTTCTATGCTTGCCGCGATAGCAAAAGGTGAAATTCAAATTAATGAGGCGGCCTTTTACCTGACAACTCGGACAGATGGAGTTACAAAGTTTACACGAGAGGAAAATTCAGAAGATGGCCGCGTAAGCGAAGGATTGAAAAGTTTTATGGCTGGTGAACTTGATGAAGTGCAGGCATTTTTCAAACCGCCCAAGAAGGCCAGAAAAAGTAAGTCTTCCTCAGACGTACAGGAAACGCCCACCGAAGTCGATACACCCGATTTATCTGATCAATCTAGCAGTCCTGATGCCGACGCCAAACTCGAATAATAAGTATGTGTAAACAATATGTCTGTCCCGATTGTTGTTGATGAGTGGCTTTTAGAGGATTTAATGGGATCAGATCTAAAAAAGCAAAAGCAGGCCATCGATTTTATTTGGAAGGTGGTAGAGATATGCGACACGATAGTTATCTTGGAAGACAGTCCATTTCAAAAGAAAATATGGAATATGATGAAGGGATCAAGAAATGGGTCAGTTACCCTTAGGGTTGCGAGTCAAGCTTTTGAGGGGTTAATTCGTAGCAATAAAGATAAAGTGTACCCTCTCGCTCAAGGGGATATAAAATCATTGCCTACACATCTCATACCTCTTATTAACTCAGCGAAAGATCATTACCTATTTCAGTCCTATCTTAAGTTAAAAAATAAAGGTAGCTTTATTTTGACAACCGACGGCAGATGGAATCATGACGGCCTAAGAAAAACGGGTATCGAGATTAAAATGAGAGACCAGTTTGTGCCGGGATACCTAAGTCGCCAATTGCCATAGTTGTTTTCACGGTCGAAGGCCGCGCTCTTGGCCATGCGGCCGCGAGCTTTTTATTTTCTCACTTAGCGGTTTGAAAAATACTTTGTATTTTTCAATTACTATTTATACCCCCACCAACGAGCAAAAAGAAACAGCAGGACAGGAGAGAAGGCCGAGCCACCCAAACGCGAACCCGCGACATTTCACGGAGCGACGAGGCTTTGCGAGGAGCGGAGTGAAGTAGGACTTGAGATTTTGAAAGGTGAGGTTTGAAAAGCCCAGCGTTGAAGCCAATATCGAGACCAGCTACCCCTACATTCCGGCATAGAGCGAATGTAGGGGTGAATGTAGGGGTAACTAAGCCTGATTTCTGATAAAATAGGTTCGTACTTGAAGGTACAAATCCCTCAGACATAAAACAGAACCAGTTTCAGGAAAATTTTTACGCGATGCGCGGAGCGCATCGCTAGGTGGAATGGGGCGAAATTCGATACGACGATTTTTTAACAACGGGTTCGAGCCGGAAATTTTTAGGGCAGAAGATTTTTAAATACAACTTCGCTTTTATATAACACTTGCCCCACCCTTCCCGTGCGCGTGTTATAAGATTTATATTTTCCGCCGCTTTCAGATCGGCGAAACTCCCTTATTTTATTTTGAAACAATATCGTCATAATATTTTGTAACCGTTTCATCCATTAGTGAAGCAAAAAGATATGTTGTTTCAACTATACTTTTATGGAGCATAAAACTCTCATTAGCGAACTTGTTTAAGGTTGCCTCGATCTTAGATTTATCCTTTTTTAGTTCATAAAGCACCGCCTCACCAAATGGGCCACCATGTACGCTTGATGACATGTTTGTATATTCAATTAGTCTTTCTAACAGATATTCTTTTTTATATCTTTTTATAATTTCATTGTTCTCGTTGTTATTATTGTTTATCAAATAGTGGAAAATCTGTTCAATGCGAAAACTTTTAGCGATTTCTCGTATTGTATTATTATGGTCACCTTTTGTATTCCACTGTGTATCTTCTGGATAGACTATTTTTTTATAATTAATAATTTTCTGAACAGATTCAAGATCCTCATTGGCTTTAAGTGAATTATAGTATGTGTTTCCGACAGAATCACTTTTATCATTCAAAGCTTTAACAAATATATACAAGTGTCTAAAGCTATGCTCAATCAAAGATCTAAATAATATTGAAGCAGAGTATGGATCATCGCTCTTGCAGGAAAATAGTAATGAATTTATTAAATAACCACTTTTGGGTATAAAAGATACAAGTGCTTTTCCTGTGTATTTGAACTCTGTTTTTTGTAAAGATTCTATAATATAAGAGAGTGACTCTTGAATTTTCTTAGATAAAGATTCATTTAAAGCAAAATATTTATCGACTTCGTTCATATATTCTCTACTACAACTTTTTCTATTACCGATTACCTTTTGCTCGATTGTGCGTCTTACACAACATCTCACAATTTTTGGCTGCTGTTTTACCACCCTTGCTCCAAGCCGATACATGATCGGCTTCCATTTCGCCAAAACTCCAAATTTTATCCTTGTTGGCATCATGTCCAATAGCACAATTTGAACAATTTGATTCGCCTTTTTTCTCTGCTTTAGCGGTCTGTGTTGAGTAAGTACTTCTCTTAGTTGCTTCGTCAAAGATTCGAACTTCAAGTAATTTTGTGTCAGCAGAACCGCCGAGAATATACTCAAAAATACCTTTGCGGTTTTTAATATACGGGTCACCGTAGAGCTTCCGTACCTCCTTTGATACTCTAGACGGGTCATACGCCTTTTTGTGATATTCCTCGTAAAGTCGTCCCCATTCAAGCCCGGACATCTCGCTTTCTACATCGGTAAATACACTAGAGATCCAATCGATCACACTGTTGAAATATCTTTTTAACTCGTTGATATTTTTGTCGTTGCGATGACTACTCATGTAATCATCAATATTTCCTTTACT
>CAYIXE010000087.1:0-3836 GCA_964367095.1 uncultured Gammaproteobacteria bacterium
GGCTTCTTCCACCCTGCCTTGAAAGGCAGGGTATAAAGATTTGATTCAATTATCAGGATGGTCAAGAGACATGCGTCTTTTTGTAAAACAAAGAGACATAGAAGACCTTGCGGTAGCTCAAAGACATGAGGCTACAATAATGGAAATACAAGAAGCATTTGATGCATTAGACCGTCGTTCGAAGAAAAACCCTTCTAGAGCTGGACGAACTTAGTAAGTAGTCAACTTTACACCGGTCGAGAATTCGTTGACTACTTAATAAATTTCCCGAGGTTTTAATCTCACTGTTTGTGTTTTTCCTTTTGGCCCTACAATATCAACAACATATCTTTTTTGCCCAAACCAAGTTGAAAATTGCCACATATGAACTCTAGAAGCATCGGGGAATAAATTTAGTCCTGCTTCATCTAACGTCAATGCTCCATCAGTGCTCTTTGATTCATCTGAATATCCTTGCGTAGATAATCTAGTGGCTAAGGGACGAAGTGCTTCAATCTGATCTGGTCTTAATATTGCCATAACGCACAGATTATAGCACCGATATCTTAAAAAACACAAATCAATAAAACTCCTAAGTAGTCAACTTATGTCCGGTCGGTCAATTATTGACTACTTTCTCCATCTTCATTTTTACCTTTTTATATGCACTATCTCCTTTCCACCAAGGTGGAAGCAGCGATAATGGCAATTGTGGATCATCTTTTAAGATAGCCAAATATTGAACGATTGCAAGATGATCGACCTCATTATAATCTTTCACAGTTTCCAACCACGCAATATAACGATCATTTAATGCTTCAAGCTTATACACACGAACAATCATGGCTCTTACGTCTTCTTCACCAATTGATCCGTCTTTGCCCATGTCAGACACGATGATGTTCCCTTTAAGACCTCTTTTTTCAATGAAAACCCGCAAAGTGTCAATGGGATTATAGGGAGTAATCCATACCGATTCCTGCAACATACCGCAGCCGATACTTTTAAGATAATCCCGAAGAAGTCTACGATCACTACTTTTCTTTTCTGGTATATCGTATGTCACAAGGTGCATCCGTCCGTCCCACACGCGATTTTCGTCATAATGAGGAAGTATTGCTTCCAGCCTCTTCTTTCCTTCAGCAGTTATCTCGGGCAATGCCTGCCGTTTAACAATTTTCACCCAACCCCGTTTTCTCGCAGTTTGTATGGCGTTTTTAAAAACTTCGTAGTTAATCTGATTGAGAAATTGATCAGCGTTCCGTTTAGCTCGCCACAATTGCCCATACTGTGATTGCGGCACACCCATTGAAGCCATATACATCGTAATCCATAATCCCAAATCTACTGAATACGCAAATACCCCTTCTGCAACCTGAAGCGCTGCACGACTCAATTGCCTCATTCCTTGTTTTCTCCCCATACCTCCACTCTACATTCTCAATAATTAAATAGTCAACTATTTTCCGGTCGGAGTTTAGTTGACTACTTATAAAACTCACTAAGCGATAAACTTGCTCTGTAAGTCTGCTCGAAGGTAAGTCTGCTCGAACCTCATGACATCATCCCGTTGTGAAACGATAATCTAGCTCAAATGACACATAAAGTTGAAAATAGAGAATCACTACTAGTGGGCAAGTGGAAATATTTGTTTTTTTCTAAACCCCGTGAACTATGGGTACAGGACGATTGGATGGAAAAACATAATAAGATTTTAGACAGGAGTCAAAGAAGGTACATTGATCTGAATGTGGCAGGGAGTATAATTATTGACAAAGAAGGAATAATTACAGTTGACGGTTCTGGATCATTTACCGTTCACAGAGATGAAAAGAATCCAACTATGGTTGCTGAGTACCTCAAAACACTACCAAGAGTAGATCCCGATAAGGTAAAAATTATCGAACCTTAAAGCGTATAATCTTTGGAGAACTGGCTCTTTTTGCCTGACGTGTCGGTAAATTCGAGCGCGACGGAGACTGATTTCACCCCTGCGTCGGCCTTACACACATTTCTTGAACACGTGCCTAGATACACTTCTCTCTCAAAAGTGTCTTTTCCCGCGACATCAACTGGTTTGCTCCCTGAATTAACACCTTTTATAAGTCCTTGACTATCATACGTTAATTCATAGGCTACAGTCGCATATTTGCTTGCTAACGCGCTCACGGTAAGAACCACCGCGTTATCCTTGACCTTGCTTTTGGCTACAGAGACAAGAAGAGACGAATCGGCCTCAGAAACGAGCTCTTGTACTTCTTCTGCGACAGGAACTACGTCTTTTTCCGGTGCTACAACTTTATAGACGACAAAACCGGTCACCAAGAGAAGAACCGCAAGTCCGATATACATCCACATCATTTTATTTTTCATACATACCTTTCTTATTGCAATTCCGCGTCCTCCTTATTCTGACAATTTCTCCTGAAAATATGTTGGTAATTTTGAAATCGCAATTCTTTCCTGCGTCATCGTATCCCGATCGCGCACAGTCACCGTATCATCTTCTAGCGTATCATAATCTATAGTGACGCACCATGGCGTCCCCGCTTCATCTTGAGAAAGATACCGCTTTCCGATGTTTCCCCGGTCATCCCAGGCTACTACATAGCTCAGCCTTAATGCATCGTAGATTGATTTGGCTTTATCAACTAACTCGGACTTGTTAGCTACCAATGGAAATATCGCTACTTTAACTGGTGAAAGCCTGGGGTCCAAAGCCAGAACTATACGTTTTTCTTCCTTACGATATGCATCAAGTAAGAAAAACAACATCGCTCGATCAACTCCTCCTGAAGTTTCTATAACCCATGGCGTATACGTCTCGTTTGTGGTTGGATCAGTATAAATTAGTTTATGCCTCGACAGATCCCAGTCTCCTCTGTGGTGAATCCCCTCAAATTCACTCCAACCAAACGGCGCATTATATTCTATGTCGGTGGCTTTTCGTGCATAATGCGCACGCTCATCATCGCGATGATCGCGCAATCGTAAATTTTCTTCCCGTATTCCAAACTCTACATACCATGCTTTTCGTTGCTTCTGCCAATAGTTAAACCATTTTTCTCCTTCTGCATCATCTGGTTTAACAAAAAATTCCAATTCCATCTGTTCAAATTCCCGACTCCGGAATATAAAATTCCCAGGCGTAATTTCATTTCGAAACGCTTTTCCGATCTGGGCTATTCCAAAAGGAATTTTAATTCTGGTTGAATCAACGACATTACGAAAATTTACAAATACCCCTTGAGTAATCTCGCCACGAAGATAGACTTGCTGTTTTTCAACTACACCTAATTGTGCTTCGACAAGTAAATTAAACTTCCATGGTTCAATTATTTTAGTATTATCAATTTCTTTAACCTGTTTAACAATGATTTTAAGCGCGTGACCACCACTTGGACATTCAAAATTTCCAGGAGGTAGCTGATAACCGACAACTTTACCATTTTGTTCAACTGGAACCATTTCGATCTTGTCGGGTCTATATCGCTTATGACAAACCTCACATTCTATTAAAGGGTCTACAAAAGCTTTTGTGTGGCCCGAAGCCACCCAGGCATCAGGATTCATGATGATCGCGGCGTCAAGTCCGACAACGTCGGAGCGTAATTGCACCATCGTCTTCCACCATTCATTTTTCAAGTTTCGCTTCAGTTCAACCCCAAGGGGTCCATAATCCCAAAACCCTGTTATCCCTCCATATATATCGCTACCCGGGTATATAAACCCACGGCGTTTACACAGCGCCACTATTTCATCAAGCGTTGGCATATTTTTATTATATCATGCGGCAAGACGCCGTATAAGCTTTGCCGACTTTAGTCGACGTTCAGTAATATCCTCAATAAAATCAA
>CAYIXE010000088.1:0-3743 GCA_964367095.1 uncultured Gammaproteobacteria bacterium
GTGCTTGCATCCGCTTAGAAACCACGGGCTTCAGCCCGTGTGAGTTTCATTTTTTTAAAATATTGGGATATATCTTCCAAGATAATGTTTGTGGTATACTAAAAAATAAATATCGTATGGAAAAAAAGTCTGTCATCATTTCCTTTCTTATCTTAGCTCTGCTTGCAGTCGGTGGAGGCGGGGCAGGGGTGTATTATTTCAATAAATATCAAAAAGAGATGAAAAAAGTGAGTAACCCGGAAGCTGATGTGAAGGTATTGCTTGAAAATGTTGGCAAACTTATCGATTTGCCGACCGACGAAGAGCCTACGGTTGCGACCGTGACCAATGCAGATCAGATATCAGCACAGCCATTTTTTGCGAAAGCCAAAAATGGTGATCGGGTGATTATCTACACCAATGCGCGGTTGGCAATTCTTTTTGACGAGAATGTCGGGAAAATTATGAACGTTGGGACGATTAATATGGGAACACAATCAGCAGTGCAGGCGACCCCTGCCGTAAGTAATAACTAATATGAACAACTTTCATGATCAAAAGCTTTGGCAGGACGCGTTTGTCGTGCTTATGGATGTCCATACGACCTTTGAAAATGGAGAAGATGCGAGTAATCCGCAAGCTGGCGGAGAAGATGTCATTGAGGATTGTATTGAAAGTGCGACCCTGGTCGCGGCAAAAATTGCAGATGGGCTTTCCCGTCAGGATAAACGTTTTGGTCGGCAGGTACTTCTCGATGCCATAGGACTCGTGGCGGTCGTACAGACGCATTTAGCGGTTGCGTGGGGCAGGGGAATGGTGTCTGATGAGGTATTTAAAGCAACGGATGATAAATACCAAGCACTGACTGATGCCCTGCAACATATAAGGTAATATTTCTGTATTCTTGACAAGATGTTGGATATACGCATATCATGATAATAAATCATGAATATCCATTCTTTGAAAAAATTTCGAAGTGTTCGAAAAATTATTCCTCTATTTATTTTATTGATATTTATCGGGTTTGGTGCATATTTCGTCAATCAAAAGGGAGGATTTGAACTTCGTAAAAAGGCAGGCGGCATAAATCAATCAATGCTTTTATTTCGGGCTCCCGAAAAAGTAAAAGTCGGTGAGAAATTTACTGTCGACCTTATTTTAGACACCACTGGAGATCCAAGTTATACAATCTCTGGAGTGGATGCAGTCGTGTCGTATTCATATCAAGTATCATCTAATATCTATCCTAGCTGTGCTGAAAGACAGTGTCCCAAGAGGCTTACGAAAGAATGTAAAGATGGGGAGATGCGACGCCCACAGCAAGACCCATGCGCCTGTTCTTCTTACGATTGTGTGCCAATCTCCCAACAGACTACTCAAGATGTAACCAATATAGCTAAAAAGCCAACAATGAATGAAAGCGCTCCGTTTTATGACCCCTTTGGACTTCTCGGTGTGCAAAATGGAACTATCTTTGACAGTTACCCTTCGTATCTTGGATCAGATGCGCTTAAGATAGGCGGATTTGGAGCCGGAGGAAAGCTCACTACGATATCTGGAGTCAAAAATTATGCAGTCGATGAAAAAGGGCATTTTAGTGGATTTTCGGGAAATGGGGTATTTGCTACATTTACGTTTCTTGCAAATGTAGAGGGCTCTATGACGTTATCATTGCAATACGAAGGTGACACAGCGACAAACGACACGAATATCAATGGATTTTTAACAAATCAACCAGCAAGTCTTCAAAAGCCATCAGAAAGACTACGTCAACCACCGGAAAATTTTACTATTAAAATAATTTCCGCAGAAATTAACCCAACTCCTCCAGCCAACTGTACTTCCTGGTTTGATGGCTGCAATACGTGTAGTGTGAAGGACGGAGTAATCGCTGGTTGTACAAAGAAGGCCTGCAAAGGCAGAACAAGCCCACCAGAATGTAGGGACTACACTGGCTCAAGTCCCACCCCAAATCCTCCATCAGGGTGTTATTATGAAAGCGTGCAATGCGTGAAGGCGCCATGTAGCTCGATTCTCGTGTGTCCATCACCCTCGGTTGTGGTATCACAATATCCAACGCCAACTCCTTCAGTAGGGTGTAAATACTATCCACGTCCATGTGCTGCTTTTGTACGCGATGGTGTAACACAACCAACTAATTGCGGAATGGAGCTTGTATGTACTACTCCAACACCAACGAAGCCTACCCCAACACCCGTACCATCAGCCGGACTTAATATCTTTGTTGAGTCTTCTGATGGGAAACCAGTATACAGAGAAGTCTACATCTATGGACAAAGAGCAGACATAAATAGGATTTATCCACAAGTGCAAGGTGCACAGGTCTATGCTGCTGGATTTGGCGAATTGGTCGTTTCTACCAACAGCAGCGTCTTAGAGACAAAGGAGGTTCCTAATCAGTTTTTTCCGTCTTCACCACCCGCGCCACCAAATCCTGAGTATAATAAAGGTTTTATGGGCGGTCTTACATTTATAGGATCAGGAGTTACTGATATTAACGGCAGTACAACCATGCAAATTCCTCCACAGTTCCACGGCGTTCCATGGCGCTTGTTTATCCAAACTCCAAGTCATCTTATGCGTCAGGGGTATAGTAAGGAACGATCTGGTGTACAACCTCAAATAGCAGACATGGACCGAATCGTCTTTAAACCAAACGTTTATTCAGACTTCAAATTTACAGGTCTTATACCTGGCGATATCTTCGTTTCAAAGGCAGGAGCGAAACAGGATGGTATCATCAACAATTTTGATATTGCTGATTTATTTTCCGCGTGGGGACCATATGGGAGAGTCAAAATGCAACCGCCACCGCCAGCGATCCCACAGGATCTCAATGATGATGGGATCGTCAATAACCGTGACCTTGCAATAATACTATTAAATTTTGGAAAAAATGGAGATAAACCTGGAGTTTTTCAAACACAAAAAAATCTTCTGCAGTTTAACACGACGACTAGTATTCCAGAATAATGAAAATATTTTCATCTCATATTGTCTTTGTTTCTTTTTTTCTACTATTGCTTGGTCCAATTGTTTCTGTTTCTGCAGCGGAGTTTATACTTCAGGCGTCCGAAACTTCTGTCGTGGTTGGGAAAACATTCACAGTTACTGTCAATCTTACGGGCGGCGAACCGACGCTTGGAACCGACATGGTTCTTTCCTTTGACCCTGATCGATTAATTGTCAAAATTATACAAACGAGCCCTCTTTATCCAACATACAATCCTGTTGGAGAAAAACGTATAGATCAAGAAAATGGGGTAGTGACACTTTCTGGTTCCGGCGGGATAGGTCAAGAAGTTTCTGCAGAAGGTGAGTTTGCGACGATAATGTTTAAAGCAATAAAACCTGGACAAGCAACTATTGGGGTAGACTACACCCCCGGAGAGACCAACAAAAGCGGTATTATTGATCCAAAAGGAGCAGAGCTTATGTCCGTGGCACCAAGTCCAGTAACTCTTGTTATTAAAGATCAATCGCCGTTACAAAAGTTTTTTGCATTTTTTACCGCCCTGTTTCAAAAGAAATAACGAAGAGGATGATTAAGAGCTTGTTTTCCCTCTTGCGTAAAGCTTCATTCTCTTGTTACCGTTACTGTATTAATAAATAAAATATGTTTGACGTTGTTGCCAATATTACCGCGGCCCGCATTGATAAGGTTATAGAGAGAGCCCGTATTGCATCGCAATTTGTCTCATGGGTGCATATAGAGCTTGCTGATCAGCTGCTTATTCCAAATG
>CAYIXE010000089.1:0-3596 GCA_964367095.1 uncultured Gammaproteobacteria bacterium
ACTCGTGCATTTTTAGACATCCCGGTCTCTCGGCGAGTATATGCTTGCCTAGAATTTATCACTGATGATGGAGTTCCACCAATCCATATAAATCGAGAGACGAGAAAGAAAAAATGGTTGTTTTTCACAATTAAAAATGATTACGCTTATCGCAAATCAATTAAGAAAGTTCTACGTAACAAAGGCACGGTCACGGTAAGTGCAAATCCACGCATGCAGTGGTGATCATTCATCACTTCACTCTTTTTACATCAGAAGGGTTGACCAAAATAGCTATTCGGCGGCGACTCCAAGGTAATCCTACATTCTTCCACACAAGTATACGTTCATGCTCGGCAAACTCACCCCGATCCAACCATGCTTGCAAAACTGCAGGTCTATAATTTTGTGTTTCGTATGTACGACCCCATCGGGTGACCACCTTCGCAGGATCTTCAACGACAGGAGTGCCAGCGCCGCAAGCGCCCATACCTAAACCCCGAGGCAAGTCTTTTTTATGGCCAAATAATGACATCGTATATTTTAGCCTCGGAAGGCCTGGCCTTTTGAGGCTAATTTTTTATACAGTACCAACCACACAAATTTCACAAGGGATAATTGTCGTCTCCATCGCCATGGTTCTAAAATTAGTCTCCACATCCATTCAAATCCTATCTTTCGTTGAAAAAATGGCACACGCAATCGTCTGATAAACTTTGGCGCGCGAGGGAGCTTATTGGCGATAATATCAAATGATCCGCCGACAGCCATTAAAATACAGCCTTCAGCTTTCAGCTTTCTGCTATCAGACTGTCTGACCCGCTTCGCCGGAGCTCCAACGAGGCGAGCGACTGAGAGCTGATGACTGAGAGCTTCTATAAAAAACTCTTGCTTTGGAGCACCCAATCCAACAAATACTATTTTTGTACCTGTTCGTTGAATTTTTTTTGCAATATCAGTCACATGAAACGACTCTGGTTTTATCGCCCACCCTTCTAATCCATGATATTTATTTCGTAAACACTCGAAAGTCTTGATGGCAGTGTCCCCTCTGCCTCCGATAAGTCCTATGGGGATGTGCCGATTGGCGGCAATCGCTGCTAAATCCTCTAAAAATTCAACACCCGGTATGGCCTGTTTGGGTCCATTTTTGGTCAACATATGTCCCGCCCATACCACTCCCCCCGTATCGGGAATTGCTATATCAGCCTGATTGAGAACATTGGCAAACTCAGTATTTTTTTGTGCCAACACCAATTGCTCTGTATTTGGAGTAAAAATTATAAGCGATTTTTGCAATTTTTTGTCTGACTGATCAAGATATTTTTTGACTTCATCCAAAAGGATTTCTCTGGATTGTACAGCAATATGTATTCCCAATAGAGTTGCTACCGGCACCTTCATAGAGTATTTATCTTTTCGTAACACTTCGCCTGTAAAGCTCAATATTTTCTATCGCTACCCCTGTGCCTCGTACGACGCAAAGCAAAGGGTCATCAGCCACATGAGCCGGAACTCCGGTCATTTGCGTCACAAGTTTATCAAGATTATTGAGAAGTGAGGTGCCTCCTGCCATAACAATTCCTTTGTCAATAATATCTGCAGCCAACTCCGGCGGCGTGTCCTCTAACACACTCTTTATCGCGCCCACGATATGCAAAAGTACCGGCATGATCGCAGTGGTAATCTCGGACCTTTGAAGTGTGACCATGCTCGGCAATCCCGTGACTGTGTCCCTGCCGCGAACTTCCATAAAATCAGAACTTAAGACTGAATGACCAGAACTCAATAGTTCGGCTGGTTTAATTTTGGGGTTTGTGTTCTGAGTTTTAAATTCTGAAGGAAGCGCGTCTCCTATCGTTATCTTAATCGTTTCAGCCATCCGTTCACCGATAATCAGGTTGTATTGCTTTTTCACAAAAACTGCAATTGCTTCTTCTATCTTATTGCCCGCTACCCGCGCACTTTTGTGTACCACAACACCTCCCAGCGATATGACTGCCGCCTCTGTCGACCCGCCGCCAATATCAACTATCATATGACCAGATGCCTGCGCGATGGGAATTTTGGCTCCAATCGCGGCGGCCAAAGGCTCTTCGATAAGGTAGGCAATTTTTGCCCCTGCGGCAAGGGTGGCGTCTACCACAGCGCGGCGCTCTACTTGGCTTGCACCCGTCGGCACACAAATCATAACTTCCGGTTTAAAGATACGATTTTTCCCGACCGTTCTGTCGATAAAGTAGGAAAGCATGGACTCCGTAATTTTATAATCAGCAATCACGCCATCTTTCATCGGCCGACTGGCCATGATATTTCCGGGGGTCCGCCCGAGCATGTCTTTGGCTTCATTGCCCACCGCTACCACCCGACCGTCGTCAACCGTGACGGCAACGACAGTGGGTTCATTTAACACGACACCCGTACCAGCTAACCATACAACGGAATTAGCCGTACCGAGGTCAATACCTAATCGTTTCGTAAATCCAAACATAGTATGTAATAGCATAATACCATACCCTCTTGTATAATAAGGAAATGGCAACTTCCGCTCGATCCGTTTTGATTACTATTGTTACATTGTGTATTATTTTTGCCGCAGCAATACTGATCATCGCATACGGTCGCGGATACCGTTTTGACATCAATAAAAATTCGCTGAAATCGACAGGCCTTATCGTCGCGCAATCCGAACCAACGGGCGCGCAAATCATGGTCGATGGCATACTCAAAGACGCAACACAGGCAACCTTCACCATGCCTCCAGGAGCGTATACAGTCTCCATTGTGAAAGAAGGCTTTCAATCATGGACCAAACGTGTCATTGTCGAAGGTGAAATCGTCAATAAACTAGACGCTCTGCTTCTTCCGACCAATCCATCTCTTACTGCCCTCACGGTAAATGGCGTCATCAACCCGACGCTTTCGCCAGATGGCAGTAAATTAGCCTACATCATCCCTGAAAATATATCGAATGCATCAGATTCTGCTACTCTTTCTACCAAGCCGGGCATTTGGGTATTGGATCTTATCGATAAGCCTTTGGGATTAAATCGCGATGCACGCCAAATAGCAAAAAGTAATGGTATTAATCTTAATACCGCAGTATTATCATGGTCTCCGGATAACACACAAATACTTGCAAGCCTTCCCACAGCTATCTATTATCTTTTCAAAGCAGATACGCTCGTCGAAACGCCGCAACGACTTTTCACTATCAAAACAGTTCAATCTGATTGGCAAGCAATCAAATCCTTACGCGAAAAAGAACAATTTGCCACACTTCCCCCACAGTTTCTTTCCGTCGCTACGACTTCAGCCAATATTATTTCATTTTCTCCTGATGAAACCAAAATTCTTTATGAAGCGACAGAAAGTGCGACACTGTTGCCAGTCCTGGTGCCAGCGCTTATTGGCGCTAATTCCACCCCAGAGGTACGCAGGCTTACCCAAGGCACACTCTATGTTTACGATATCAAAGAAGATAGAAACTATGCACTGGCAGAGGCAGCACAATTTAAAACTGCACCTGTTCCAACACCCCGTATCGTACAAAAAACTGCTCCCACCCAGAAGCTGATTGAAGAACCATACCATATCTATTGGCTTCCATCGTCTCG
>CAYIXE010000090.1:0-3578 GCA_964367095.1 uncultured Gammaproteobacteria bacterium
TCTACCAACTTTTCCTCTCTTGGCTTGTTCCACACTAAAGACATGTTGAGCGTCTCTGTTTTCAAATACTTTTTTGCCAATGCATTTATGTCATCTTTTGTTATAGCTTGTATCTTTTCGATATAGTCATCAATGTTTAAAAGCGGCATATCAAAAAGCTCCGCCCTCCCATACCACTCAGAAAAAAATTCCGGATCTTCACTTTTGAATGCAAACAGAGCGATTAATCGCTTTTTGGCAATAGTAAGCTCCTCATCGGTCACCTCGCCATCGCGAACTTTTGATAATTCAAAAAGAATTGCTTTGGTCGCTTCTTCAACTTTTGTCGTAGCCACACCTGCATAAATATCCCAACTCCCTACATCTTCATACGCGCTCCCCCCACTTCGTACATGATAGCAAAGCCCCCGCTTTTCACGAATTTCTTTGAACAATCGACTCGTAAAAGATACACCCATAATAAGATTAAATAAACTCCACGCAAATCGATCCTCACTCTTTCGTGAAAATGTCCGGACACCAAGCGTCATATGTGCTTGGCTCGCGTCAGGCTTGGTGACGACGACTAGCTCTGGCTTCGTTTGTGATGATTGAACAATCTCTATATCCCCTGTAGGGACATTTGGCAAAACGCTGAACCATTCTTCAACTTTTTTTGTAATCTCCGAAGCCCGACTATCATCTATATCACCTGATAAAATAACAACCATTTTTTGCGGCTGATACCATGCATTGTGATACGTAAGTAATTCTTTACTTGTAATACTGCGCATACTTTTTTCTTCGCCGATGATGCGCATGCCAAGCTTAGTACCTTTATAAAGCAAGGAATGATACGCTTCCTCCACTTTGGCCGCCGGCTCGTCTTCGTATCGTTTCATTTCTTCAAGTATCACGTCGCGCTCTTTATCCACCCACTTTTGATCAATACGCGGATGTAAAGAAAGCTCTTTGTTGATCTCAAGCGCTAACTCCCAATCAGTGCCTAGTGCTTTATTGTGATAATTGGTGATATCTATATCCGTGTATGCGTTTTGAAGACCGCCGATTTTTTCTATCGTATTGACGTCGTCGGTCGTCGGATATTTTTCTGTGCCTTTAAAGACCATGTGTTCCAAAAAATGACTAATCCCGTTTATTTCGTGGGTTTCATACCGACTCCCAACCCCTACCATAACGGCTGTAGCGATACTGTGGACATCAGGCCGAGGGACAAGGATCAAACGCACACCGTTTTTTAGCGTAATTTTTTTATAGGGAAGTGGAGGTGTCATTGAGTAGTATTCTAACAGGAGAATGATTTCTTATCTAGTATTGATCCACTTCTATACCTTTTGCCTATCTTGACCGAGCACCACGTCTACCATGTATAAAGAGTATAGAGAAAATTTGGGGAACTATGGCAATCGAACGAAACAATTATCGACTCGATGTGGTCACATCGTCCCCTGCCCGCACTGACGCTTTTAGAACACTTTTGGGGCCGCAACGCGTACGTCAAGTCCTCCCGCACTTTACCGAAGATGTCATCAGAAAACCAGACGCACAAAAACCTCATGAATGGCCGATGGAAATGGCCGAACGCAAGGCGCTTCAGGATGTCGCCGCTCTTATGGTATTAAGCTACGTCAATCAAACAGTAGAAACCGGACACATAGAAGACGTACATGTAAAAGGAAGACGCGTCATCAGGCTTTACTCTGATACAGTCAATATCGCATTTGCAGACGATATGTCAGACGAGCAAACAATGATTCTTGAAAAACCAAAGAGTGTCGCACAGTGGCTCACAGATACCAAGAATGGCGCTATGGTAATGTCCGGCAAAAACTTTGAAATATGTACAGCCCTTACCGCTATAGATATGACCGACACGACGCTGCATCCTACCACAATCCTCATCCGCATAAGCGGGAAAATGAAACCGTTTACAACAGGCGACGTACGGCAATTCATCCAAAAATACGGAGAAGAAAATATACTCAAATCTGCAAGCGGCATTTCATTTATCAATGAAAAAGCAGATCTTTTTGACACCAGCCAACCTTTACGGGTATACACACAAATGGATTCTGAAATTCCGCCAAATCTTCTGTTTGAACTCCCCAACTGGACTACTCTTTCCCAAAAAGATCGCCTGCGAATTCTCTACGGCGCAATACCGGAAGCGCTCAACATGGTAGTAGATAACTTTCATCCAGCCTATCCGCCAAATGGCAATAATGGCCGCAAACTATAACAAACAATATCTCAAAATTCTGCTCTGATACTCTTTACACATGCCAATTATCGAATCTTCTCGTGAAATAGAACCTCACGTACTAAGACCTCCAACACGCGTTGCCATACCAAAAATTACACATCGGCTCATGGACACACATCTAGAACTAGAATCTACTCTTGCTGGAGCGAATCTTATCATGCATGCTCGAGGAATCGGATCTATTATTCGACGCGCATTCAACACCAATGAACACGCAGTACGCATCGGCCTCACGAGCCCAACGACAATTCATGCAGGAACGTACCGTTTTGATATAGTGGGTCCAGACGTCGATTCTGCAATGAAACAAATATTTCAACCGGCTGAAGTCGCAAAAAAACGAGGTGTATATATGCGCCAAGCTACAATAAGCCATTGCCAAGACACAATCCTCTTATCTCGTACATCTTTTTTAGACCTTCATCACGAAATTGATAACATAAAGTCCGCGCATCAACTCTTTCATGAATCTCGTGGAGAATCGCCGTGTCCTATGAATATCATACTGGAATTAGGAACGTTTATTCCACTCGCTCACCCCAATCCATAACCACACTTTTAAGCCCAACTCCACTACCCCACTCCCTAGCCTTCTCTCTAACCCACTCCCTAACACCATTCTTAACAATACATAATTCCGTACGATTGGTGTATCGGCCGATACTCAAATCGTACATAGTGTACGATACAACGAATTCGCTCTCTCGCTTAACCACTTCTTTGGCAGCAACTCAAATGGCAATTGCGGGTCATCAGCAATGATACATTGAAATTCAACAGCGAGCTGAAACTTCTGTTTCGATTTTTGTGAGGCATGGGAAATAAAATCTTTATATCGATCGTTTAATGATTGTAATCCATATACCCGCTCCAACAATCCCTGCAGTCCTTCTTCTCCCACAGCTCCGTCTTTACCAAGTTTTGACACGAGAACTGTGCCATCAATACCCCGCTCGCGCATAAAATCGTCCAACAATTTACGAGGGTTATACGGCGTAATCCACAAACTTTCTTGAAGTCTCGCGCACCCGACAGTTTTTAAATATCGACGAAGCAAATCCCGCGACGTGTGCCGAATCTCGGGTATGTCATAGGAAATAAGATATAAATAGCCGTCCCACGGACGAGTCGTCTGATAAACAGGCAATAGTGCTGCAATCTTTTCTTTTCCAATTTTCGTAATTTCCAACTCTTGCGTGCTATATGGCTTTTTCTTTATATATCCTTGCCGACGAAGTTTCGAAATAATTTGTTTGAAACTTTCATAATGAAACTCACACGGGCTGAAGCCCGTGGTTTCTAAGCGGATGCAAGC
>CAYIXE010000091.1:0-3535 GCA_964367095.1 uncultured Gammaproteobacteria bacterium
TGGTTTTTCAGTCATATAAAAAGATTATACTACATCAATTGTCATTCCCGCGTAGGCGGGAATCCAGTCTCTAACTTCCCTTTAAATTCCGCTATACTCCTTTATGATCTTTATTTCCCCGCTAACTTCTTTACAAGCTCTCCAAAATTTTGCGTTATTTCAAACGCAGCCATACCATTTCCTAAATCGGGAATGTCCGCCATTTCTTTATCCGTAAATACCTTTATCGCATCATGCCAACGTCCTGGTTTTAAAGCAATGGTCAATCCACCCGACTGATCCGTCCGTATAATACTGCATATACAAAGGCTGCCACTGACCATTTTCTTTCAGTGCTTTGTTAATGACTGCCTCCGCTATTGCTTTTGCTTGCAGATTATTCAATTCATCACTTCCAAAACTAAAATTCAACCCGTTAGGTAAAATCTTCTTTATATTGAATTGCTCATTTAGCCTATCTAATCGCTCTATCACTCCGCGCACCTCTTCTCTATTCGCATTTATTATCAGTTGATTAATATCAGGTTTCCAATATCGCTCTGCATGGGATTTACCCCCCCCATTAGATAATTTCTTCGCTGAATCAGCTGCGGGAGTTTTGTTCCGAAAATTTTTCACTCGTTCACTCAAATTCTTGAAAAAATCTGCCCCGCCTTGTCCAAATTTCTCTAAACCTTTTCCGACCCAAGGCACCTTATCACCAGTCCATTTACGAACATTTTCATTTCCTACCAAAAACCCGCCGTATGTAATCGCACCAGTCACCAGCGCCGCTGCCCCATAATTCCCCACCACTTTTACCTTTGCCGCAACGGCAATATCTTTCTCCAGCTTCTCCATCGCCTTCCCTCGATCTTCATCGGACAACGAGGAGTTTATTGCGATCATTTCTTGAATTTCTTTGGCATGTTTCTCACGCCACACTTCTTCCGCACCCTTGAAGGTAAATGATTTTCGAAGTTTCTCCTTGCCCCACGCCACAAGCGTCCGTTTCTCCGGAGCTTTACTCATACCCGTAAACACCACGTTTTCTGCCATATATGTGTATTAAACTACTCGAATCCCGTATTTTCGAATTTCGGATGCTAATGGATCGTATTTATCTGCAAAATCTTCAGGGCTAAAAGGGTGTGGCTCTATATCCCGTGTTTCATCATTGGTAAGGTGCATAAGAGCAACTCGCTCTGTATGCCGGTCTTTTCCAAACACTTTGGAAACGACACACGTGTCTATATCACTCCATGTATGAGCAGTCTGTTTTACCTGTGAACCAAAAATGTAGACCGCATCAACTGGAATTTGGTGTTTCCGAACTGTTGCGATATATTTTAATACGATCGATGTTGCCTTCTGTATCGTCATACGAGCTTCTCCCAGTCGTCTGCATACATGTTACAAATTTTAATCCATGTATCTGTATATATCTTTGTCGCTTTTTTATAAAAAGAATATTTTTCATCATCATAACGAGCTTCAAGATTAAATGAGGTTATTTCTTTGAGCTCTTTTGCCTGTTTTGGAGAAACCGACATTCCTGCGTGCAGTAGCAAACTATAAATATTATGAGAATAAATAAGCTCTTTATTTTGATTCAAAATAATCGCTTAAATAAGTTTTTCAAGGACAAGATGCCAAAAAAAGAGACTCCAATGATAATCACCGCTTCTATAAAGTGTCTGAGCGGTTATCCTATCTCGCGCAGCGCTGGATTTCCAATATCGAATACGGTCTGTCAAACTCATATTAGTATTATACCACCCATCTCCCTTATTTTTCTTATCTCCCCAATCTCCTTTCATACTTCAACTTCCCCCTATCCTCATACACCACCACCTCCCCATTCCCGCTTTTCACAAGTGTTTCATTTACAAGCTTTCCCTCACTACACCCTCTTGGATTTTCTACTAACCCCTCCAGTGATTCATTTTTGGAAAGATGCATATAGTCAGCGGGCAAAAATGTCGGCTTCGTCTCACAATCCACCCATACCCATGCCAAAATTCTGCCATATTTGTCATCTTGATACCGACTTGCCCGCCGTAGCTTTAGCGAAGGAGGGTCCCTGCGCATTCACCCAGAGAAACCGTACCGTAGCGCCATTTTCCAGCGTAAACGTGTCCCCATCTTCTATCATTTGAACCTGCATAGAAGTATACCGGCCTGTCCCGCGTAGTCCTGCCCAGCCGGACGAAGTGGGAGGATCATAACCATGGGAATTCCTAAAGCTAGAAGTTTTTTCTATTCCAAGCTGAAGTCTTTCGTTTCTTCTTCACAATATTTTTGTTCTAAACCACAAAATCTTGATAGTTCTCACGATGAATTTGCGTATAGGTGGCCTTTGGATAATTCGTCCTCCATGCTTTTGGAATTCGTACATTTTGTTTACTCCATTTTATTTCATATCCAGAAATCACCCCATTCCAATCCTCTACAAGATCCACTTCTTGTCCATCAGTTGTCCGCCAAAAAAATTGATTTGGCCATACATCATGTTTCAAATTGCGCTTCATCCGCTCACTCATACAATGATTCTCGAAGAGAGCTCCCCCATCTGTTCGTAAATCCAATGTATTGTAAGCACCAAGGAGCGCATTACGTATACCCGTATCATAAAAATATACTTTACATTTTTTGGTCAGTTCTTTTCTACGATTTCGCACAAACGGTCGCCGAGTAAATATGACGAACGATTGCTCTAGAATCCGAAGATATGACGAAATTGTTTTCTTGTCCACCCCTAAAAGGCTCGCAAGCTCCGTGGTAGACACCTCATTGCCTATTTGAAGTGCGAGCGCTTGAAGAAGCTTCTCCAGTACATCAGGATTTTTTATCCGTTGATACTCAAGCACATCTTTATACAAATAATCACGGGTTATCCGGCGAATGGTATCAGCAGCAATTTCGGGATGCGTCACTACATCAGGATATGTGCCATATATAAGTCGCGTCTCAAGTAATCGATTCTCTTCTATGTCACTTCCGTGTTTCGATAATTCGCTTGCAGAAAATGGGTAGACAAAAAATTCGTATGTTCTTCCTGTTAACGGTTCTATAATTTTATTGGACAAATCAAATGATGATGATCCTGTTGCTATAATTTGTATCGTTGGAGCCGTGTCTACTAATAATTTTAACGTAAGCCCTATATTTCGTACCCGTTGCGCTTCATCCAACACAATCAACTTCTTTTTTCCAAGATAGGCTATAAGTTCTGTAGACGTTTTATCAGTAAGCGCACGACGGACATCAGGTTCATCACAAGATAGATATCGTGTATCTTCAACGGGAAACTTCTCAAGGATTGCACGAACGAGTGTTGTTTTTCCCACCCTTCGTGGACCATACACCACTATCACTTTCCCTTGAAAAAGCTTTTCTTCTATTTGAGGCTGAACATCCCTTTGTATAATCATATTTAGGTGACTTTATTCTCCTAATATATACCTATTTGAGGGAATTGTCAAGTTTCTTTGAAGTCTCCTACCCCGCCACCACTTCGGCTTTCTCTCAAGCTTGAACAAATTCCTCTTTTTCA
>CAYIXE010000092.1:0-3500 GCA_964367095.1 uncultured Gammaproteobacteria bacterium
CCGCAAGAGGGACATGAATATGTTTCATAAAGGCAATCGTATCACGTCTATATCTGCCAACTCTTTTTCTATGTGCGTGTCTGCGGTAGTTAATATTGTTTGTTGTTTTCTCATAAGCAATCGCACGACATCTCTATGTTTCCTGTCAAATTCAGAAAATATATCATCTAATAATACCACTGGACGCTCTCCGTACACGTGTTCTACATACTCTGTCTCCACACATTTAAGCCACAACACGGCAGATCTCTGCTCTCCCCGACTGCCAAACTCCCGCACATTCACCATTGTATTTTTTTTGGGCGTTTCCATGAGTATATGAAAATCATCTCGGTGCGGCCCTACAAGTGTAGATTTAGAAGCAACTTCTTCGCTGGCGTACTGCAATAACCTTGCTTCATTTATCCGACTCGGCTGATATGATACGCGAAATGTTTTAATATCCATGTCTCTCGCTTTTGTAGTAAACAAAAGATACGCTTCCCTTTGTTTCGTAATATACCCACCGGTTTTAATGAGGAGCTGATCCCAAAATAATAATTGGCTTCGTGTCGCCTGACGTTTATTAATTCTATCCAAAAGCATGTTTCGCTGACGAAGTCCCCGTTCGTACGATGCCAATGATCTTTTATACTCATCATCCGTTTGCGATAACACGGTGTCTAAGTATTTGCGTCTCATGCTGGGGCTATCGGTGACAAGATCTAAATCTTGCGGCCAAAATAGCACAACTTTTAAATTTCTACTCAAATCTGTAGCCCTTCTGGCTATCCCATTTACAAAAAATTTCTTCATCGGTGCTTTTTGTCCCTGAAGCATTCCTTGCGTTATAAATACAGCGACACTCACGCGTTGACTCTCTTTTACAACATTGCCCGTCACCTTTGCCATCTCGTTTTCAAAACGCACAACGTCTCGATCGTGTATCGCCCGAAAGCTTTTGCCAGTGGACAACATCATTATTGCTTCCAAAATATTCGTTTTTCCTGTCGCATTGTCGCCTACAATAAGCGTTACGTTTGGAGAAAATGGAAGAGTAATTTTTTTGTAGCTGCGGAAATTTTGTAATTCAAGGAACGTGAGAATCATTTAATTGTAGTCCCTGCAAATGCTTTATTATCAAGTGCTTGTGAAAGATTCTCCAAATTTTTTCCATTTAAAATTTTTACGGTGATCCCAAACTCTTCTGCCAACTTACTTGCAATGGGATCAAATGGAGCGTTCATCCCGGGATGCCACGACTCACCAACCATGGCGCGATACTCTTGCCACGTGGCATTGCTCATGGGCTTGGCATCAGAACATTTTTTAGGATCTTTGGTGTACACCTGATCCACATTGGTCATGTTTATAACTTCCCGCATACCATAATCTTGGCAAAGCGTTACCGCACAATAATCAGTACTCCACCCTGGCTTCCAGCCTGCAGCAATTGCTACCGCTGCATCAATTTTTAAAATCACTTCGTAATGTTTGATTACCCGTGGGTCAGCGATATCCTGAAATACCGTTCGTACCAATTGTGCGTTTAAACGAGTCGCATGAACCCCTAGCCAATCTGCATCCGAGTCTGTGAGGTCTTGCCCTCTTACTGTACTTGCGGCCTTTTGATAGTGTCTTGTGATAACACCTCCACCCACCACAATAAAAAATCTCCGTTTATGTACGGCAACTTGATTACGGATAAAATCATGAAACTTTGAAAGGAAATCGGTATCAATACCGCCCTCTGGTACTATAAGAGAGCCTCCAAGTGAGAGCACAAATGCTGTTGTAGATTGTTGCATTAATTCAATTAAAACCTTTGTAAGGGACAAATCCTATGCTATCATCATCCTTCTAATCGTGCAAATGACCCATTACGTTTAGACGCACGATAAGTTTGTTGAAATATCCACCAACCAACAGCCATCCATACAACATTTACTACTGTAGCCACTCCGAGAGCAGGCCAATCAATGGTGCCCGATGTCATCTGTGTGCGAATCGTTTCAAATACATATGTCACGGGTAGACCATATGAAATCCAACGTATTTCTACTGGTAATACTGTTACAGGATAAAACACTGCCCCAAAAGGCTGTACCAAAAAAATAAGTGCCCACGAAAGTGATTGTACTTGCGTGCTATACCGAAAAATAAGGCTTAATACCATAAACCCCGTCGCCCACGAAAAAAGCAGAAGCTCTCCATAATAAATCGGCAGCATCCATCCTATGGAAAAAATAGAAAAATGATAGAGATAAAACGCGACGATAGAGGTCATAGCGACTGCCAATACCGATTTAACCGCACCAGAAATCATTTGTCCGACGATATATTCACTCATGGTAAGCGGAGAGATAAAGAGACTGCTAAAGCTTCTTGCCCATATTTCCCACAGTGCTCCTACGCAAATCGCATACTGACCTACCAATATAATCTGCCAAAATATCATGCCAACGATAACAAAAAGCCCCCGCTGATCACCCCCTTGAGCAAAAGATGCAGCAATCAATATATAAATCCACGTTTGTATCAGTGGATTCCAAAAAATATCTACCCACGTTTCTGTACTGTGGAAGAAGTGATACCATGTATGTAACAAAACTATTTTGAGCCGTTTACTACTCATTTTGTGTAACTTCCTTTCGCGATCGACAAGAATACATCCTCTAAATCAGGTTTTTCGATATCTACGTTGGTAATCCAAATTTTTTCTTTTGCAAATCCAAATAATACCTTTGCTATGTCTTTTTCTTCCACAGAAATAATCACAACATGCGCTCGAGGGAACGTGTATGCATACGCATCTTTGTCTAGATACTTCTCAACCGATGCCCTGTCGTCATCAAACGTCAAGATGAGTTTTGCATTCCCCGCTCGCTTCGTAAGTCCCAAAGGTGTATCTTCCGCCAAAATTTTCCCATGATCCAAAAACATGACGCGATCACAAAGCCTCTCTACCTCGTCCATATTGTGGCTCGTGTAGAGTATGGAGATCCCTTCTTTTTTCTGCAAGCTCTGGATAATCTCCACAACTTTATTGGCTATATCCGGATCCAAACTCGCCGTCGGCTCATCCATAAGGAGTAGTCGCGGGCTATTAAGAAGCGCCTTGACGAGGATAACGCGCGTTTTCTGCCCTGATGACAAATGCCAAAATAGCTTGTTACCGAGCTCTGGAACTTCTAAAAGCGTCAACAGCTCTTCAATTTTTTTCTTCGCGTTTGGTACTTCATAAAGACCGGCATATATCCGCAAATTTTCAATGACTGTCATGCGTGATTGAACATGCGCATACGTTGATGCGAAATTTATTCGCGACAAACAATATTCCCGCTCTTTTGGGAATGGCTTTCCGAAATATTTAATCGTACCAGTGGTAGGAGTTATAAGATCCAGAAGCATCTGAATTGTTGTCGTTTTTCCAGCGCCATTAGGACCCAACAGTCCCACAATCTCACCTTCTTTTATATCAAAGGAAATATGATCAACAGCCGTAAAACTACCACCACGAG
>CAYIXE010000093.1:0-3458 GCA_964367095.1 uncultured Gammaproteobacteria bacterium
ATTAGTCATGTCCATGATTGTACATGGACTGTCGGATATTTACGGAAACATTGCGTATACTACATGTATGAACCTCAACAAACTTTCCTACTACTCCCGCAAACTCCACCGATGGAGCCTTCTGTTTGTCGTGGTACTAGGGCTTATCCAAATGATTACCGGCCTCGCCATGAGATACCCAATATTCTTTTCATTCCTAAATCAAAATGACGTTCGTCTTCTCCATTTTCAAACCGCAACATATTTCTCAATCGCCTTTGGAATCCAAATGCTCACCGGTATTATCATGTACCTCACTCCATGGATGCTAAAGACATTTCATAAGCCTCAAAATCCAACAAGCCTTCCAAATTAACTTTGCTTAGCTTCATCAAAACTGATATACTCAGTGAGTACTTTAACGTATCGCGGGGTAGTGTAAAGTTGCACAGGAGGCTCATAATCTCCTAGGCTGGGTGCGATTCCCAGCCCCGCAACATATAAATAAAAACCCTCCTTGTGAGGGTTTTTATTTTATCTATAGCTGGGATGAGCAGTTTACTCCGAAAAATTTGTCTTCAAATTTGTTTGGAGATTCCCAGCCCCGCAACATTAGAAAACAGTTCCCGCCGTAAGGCGGGATTACTGTTTCTTATGCCCCGTATACACGCTCTTGCGACGCGAGGACGTAGACCTCGAGAGCAAGAAAGTGTTGTACTGGGGGCCACAACCAATTTTAGCACGTCAATACGGGCTATTTGTCTAATATAACTAGTGACGCAATCATTCGAAAGTAATAATGTAGAAGTAAATAGAATTTAATGCCGATCTCTTGAGGGTGTAGACGATCTTTGTTCTTTGTAGGAAATAGTAAATTTTGGTGTGCCCCTGCCTTCTTCGTCTGGGGGAGCAGTTACCACAGCCTCCTTATCTTTTGATACGAAATAAGGTTGATTTATCTCTATTTTTTTCGGTGGTGACAAGTTACCATTTTTTTGAATTGTATAACCACTTTTGGTAATACTGCTTCACTTAATCTATTTCCAACAAAAGTTAATACTGCTTTCCCGTCATACCAATTCCCATCTCGAACATCTAAAAGTCCAAGTGTACGATGCCAACCCAAATGGTATATTTCTCGCGTGCCATCCTTGAGAACATCATTGACACGCACAAACTTCGCATCAAAATTAAACGTATTTCCTTCTACACGTGTTGTCGTGACGCGAAATATAGCATGATTAGACTATAGCGTCAATTATATCCTTATGATTGCTTATTTATATTGAAGCCAATCGAGGACCACTTGATGTCAGAATATAGGTTCTAATTTCGTGGAGCCCCCGCAATCAAACAACTTTAGCCCATTAATGCGGCTATTTTTGTATATATTTGACTAACCATTGGGCGATGCCTTATACTTCTAATCAAGCAAACCATCGGGTGAAAGAGGAATTATGGACGATATACTCAAAAGACTCACAGCAAAGAAACAAAAATTAGACGGTTTCCGACCATTATCCTCCGCGTTGGTGAACAACCTTCAAGAATGGTTCAAGATCGAGTTGACCTACACCTCAAACGCCATTGAGGGCAATACGCTCAACAGAAAAGAAACTGCTCTTGTCGTTGAGGAAGGGATAACGGTACGGGGCAAGACTCTCAAAGAACATTTGGAGGCTATCAACCATGCCGACGCTATGGATTTTATTCAAGGACTCGTTGAAAAAAAGCGAAAAGATATTACCCAAAGGGATGTATTGGACATCCATGCGCTAATCCTCAAAAAGATTGATGATGAAAATGCGGGAAGATATAGAAATGTTGCCGTACGAATTCGGGGAGCAGATGTAATTTTGCCAAATCCTATGAAAGTTTCTGAGTTGATGGACGAGTTTTTTAGTTGGTTACATAACAAAAATACCAATCATCCTGTAACCATTGCAGCAGACGCGCACCTCAAGTTTGTTTCTATCCATCCATTCGTAGATGGTAATGGTAGAACAGCGCGGTTATTATTGAATCTGCTTTTAATGCAAACAGGCTACCCGCCAGCGTTGGTGCGAAAAGAGGACAGAGATATTTACATAGACAGTATTGAAAAAGCGCAGCTAAGAAACAATCTTGACGATTATTACCACGTTATCTACCGCGCTATTGACCGGTCGCTTGATATTTATCTTGACGCAGTAGAGGGGAAAACACCGCAGACAGCTGTGGTGCAAAAAAAGCTCCTCAAAATCGGAGAGTTGGCAAAGGAGATAGGGGAAACACTCAACGCCATACGGCATTGGACGGAAAAAGGGTTACTTGAGATCGCTGAACACACAGAGGCAGGCTATCAACTCTTTGATCGTTCAATGATTGAGCGGGCAAAAGAAATTCGGAGGTTACAAAAAGAAGAACGATTGAGTATTGAGGAAATTAAACACAAATTAGATAATAAGTTCTAATTTCTCGTAGACCCCGCAACATAGGATATTTAGAACGTACTAACGCTCTAAGCTATTATCAGATAACCTTCGCTTTCGTCCACACGGAATAAAAATAATCTTTAAGGGCCTTTGAAAGCCCTTCGCTATAGATTACAATACCAGTTCTTTCCTCGGTTGCTTTAGGATTATTTGCTACCAGCATGCTCCGTTTTCCGTCAAATATAATGAGATGGAATCCCCAGACGGGATAGTAACGAACTTCGATGCCCATCTTCACCCAACTACGAAGTATATCTTCATTTCCTTTATCGTGTTTGTGAAAAAGAAGTTTTTGGGAAACTCCACGTTCTAGTGCATCTCTATGGGCAAGTTTTACTTCATCTGAAACCGGTTCGCCGATTGAGATTACAAGTATTTCTTTTTCTGCTTGTTTTGCCATTTCCACGAATGTGTTATACATTTGTGACCTACTTTTTATGAATTCAAGTCTCGTAGCTGATTCGTTGGATGATGACCTCAATGAGTGCGATTGCAAAATTTGATCTTCCAGCTCTCTTAATTTCTTTTGTTGGTTTTGAATACGAGAGAGAATTGCAATCGATCGAGGAACGGCGTGAAATGTGGTGGGATATTTCCCTATACAAGTCACAAACCCCTTGTGTTTCAATTCGTTCGTCAGACGATACACCGCATTAGGAAGTATTCCAATTGTTGACGCCAGTTCTTTTGCGTTTTGTGCGTCTTTGTTAATGAGTAGTTCATAGCATTGAACCTCAAGTTTTGTGAGTCCCAACTTGTGCAAAGGAGATGTGTGACTCTTCTTAATCATACATTCTATTTTAACAAAATAATATTAAAACTGCAACATCTATTCTATAATAGCCCGTACGAAAGGCTTCTTATGAAAAATGAGACTAAACGAGGTGGTCTAATACAACCTGATTGGACAGATGAACAAGTTTTTTTCTGGAAACTCAGTCGCTATTTTACAATAGACCTGTTGCCAATTAGCTAATTGTTTTTTCCACGATGAAGCGTATGGGG
>CAYIXE010000094.1:0-3340 GCA_964367095.1 uncultured Gammaproteobacteria bacterium
TCATATACCTACCAGTGTATCAAAAATTCAAGCTAACTTCTAAAACAGGGTCTAACATCTAGGAGAATGTTAACCCAGCTGCCTTAAAAATGCGGGCCTTATAGGACGCCTCAAACTCTCTCGAACCATGCATTTATTCAGTCTTCAAGAAAAAATGTATCAGAAAAAACTCAATACGCAAGATTCTCAATTTTTATTAAACTTATTACTCACCTTCTCGATAGTGAATGAGTTATTGTATCGTTCAAATATGATCTTAACCATATCAAAAAAGGGGTCTTGTCCAATAATACATTGCATACCGAAACTACCACCAAAATAAACAGGGATATCGAAATTTGAGCCGTCTATCTCAACAGCTACCATGCCTGGGTAACATTTAGTGACAACATTATTAAAACCACGGATATCTAAGCCCTTCTTTTGGTCAACTTTTATTCCTAACCATATCGCAAGATCAAGTGGGGCGAACGACACTGATGCACCCGAATCGACCAATGCCAAGATAGGTGAAGTATTTTTGGAATTATGTTTGTAAACAACTTGAATTAATGGAACGCTGGCACTCCTAGGTTGTCCTGGAGCCAACAAATATGGATGCTTCATGAAACGTAGTTATAATAGTTTCCAAATGCTTGAATAACAACTATATTTTTTTTATCTTTTACCTTTTTTTGTAAATCTATAAATTTCTCAGAATGAGCTACCACGCTACTATAATCGTTGGTCAAAGCTACCCATCCTGATTTATACTTTTGAAGAATTTTTGTTAAATCTATGGCTGTCATATTCTTATTATGTCATAGAAGTAAAATGTTGTCTAATTTACCTTAGAATTTCATTCGTGGGGACTAAGTCACCCTAATCCCCACTCTCAAACCCCAAGCTACTTGCGCGATACTGTTCCTAGCAGGGACTATTGCAAATCGATCATATCTGCTATACTTTCTCCGAATTAAACAAATATGAAAACAATACGAGATATTCTGATGTATGGGGCTCTTTGGTGCGGTGATTGTAATAGAAGTAAACGATTATTTGAAGAATATCATATCCCTTTTACATATAAAGATATCGACGCTGACACTACTGCTGATGCGGAACTTCGTACGCTGATCGGCGAAGGTAATCGAAGTATACCGAGAATTCTTTTCAGAAGTGGACCAGATACGACTCACATGAATATTGATAATACGCTTATCGAGCCTTCAAATAATGATTTACTTAGAGAACTACGGATTCGAATGTGGATTAAACCTGAAATAAAAAAGCGCCTCACCATTTAGGTGGAAAAACACCCCGCCTGATAACAGGCTATCTTCCTTGCCTCAAAAAGGAGGGATTTATAGAACAATCCAACTCTGCATTTTATAGGTCTTCAAGAGGAATGTAACAGAGAGAAATAACAAAATCACCTGTCGAGACTCACCACAAAGTGCTTCAACTTGTCGCATGGTGTAAAATGCGAGCATGATAACCGAAAACGCGCCTATCACTGCTCCGAAATTGTGGGGAGCCATCATTCAAAGAAGCCCAGATACTATTGTGGCGACAACAGGCGTACATTATTTTTCTGCTTCACACGGAGTTCCAAGTCGCAACATTCCTCTGTCAGAACATAAAGGAATGATGCTGGAAGAACACTTACTTGAAGATCGGTTACCTAATGTAGAAGAAGATCATAAAATAGGCATCCCATTTCCTAAACGTACCCCAAAAGCCGAATTTGCCATGGGCACACCAGTATATGTTTGGACTGGTGATCATGGAGACCCACGTGACCAAAAAGTGTGGGCAAAAACGATCTGTTATGAAAATGAAGCCAACTTAAAGCAGATGAAAAAATGGAAAATAGTACAACCAATGGCAATGCTAATGGCAGATTTAGACTGTGCAAATACTCCAGAAAATTTACATCGAGTTACTGATGTCCTGCAAGAAACTCAAACCAAATCGAGAAGATCATTATTAGATACAGGCCTCGGTTTCCATTTTATTGATGAAGAATTATTTGAACCAATCTATTATCCACAACATCTTGGAAAATTGATAAACGATTTTGTTCCCACTGCTCCACAAGGACGAAAGCATATCATTGAGGCATTCGGAAACGATCTGCAAAAACACTGGTGGAATCCCAAAAGATTACAAAAGTGGGCTTGGGACGCTCTACGAACATTCAAACACTACGATGACGCAAGTGGAGATGGCATACCATTTATCATCGATATGCGTCATGCTGCCCATTCAGTTATAGAATACCTCCGCTTTATGGCTAACGAAACAGGTGGTTGGGGTTTTTTACGAATCAGCGGGAAATCTTTAACTGATAATCCTCCCATTGTTGTTGCAAGACAACGACCTAAAAAAGAAATAGAGCTATTTAATCCTTCATTGCTTAAAACGTCTACGTCTCAAATACGACTATGGTAATCATAACCTTCTCTTGGAATCTCGCTTGAGGAGATTATTCGCCTTATCCCCACTCTCAAACTCCAAATTACTCCAATACCATTCCTCGCAATAAATCGAGACGTACATAACACATGAATTTGACTTATAATCAACCACCACCTAATATCTTAATAACTAAAAATTTATGGCAAAACATAATATTGACCATACCGAAGCATTCCCAATCACACCTCGTGGTCTTCGAGATGCGATTAAGTTTTGGATGACTACTGAATATGAAAGTAGAGCAAAATTAGCTGTGGCGCAATCCTCACACTATCAAAACGCGCTTCCAATTCGCTTCCGTGATCAAGGAGATGGTAATCTCCATGGTTATTCAGGGAATGAAATTCATCATATAGGAAGACCGCTACTTTTAATATGTGCGCGTAGTCCCCTTCAAAAAAAGCGTGGACTCAAAAGCTAACATAGAGGATCGTCATCTCACCTTATTTTTGCGCTCTACTCTTCTATATGTCCGTTCGGATACAGGCATAATTCTTGATCCATCAGGAAGCTCTATTCTTAGAGGTCTTCTTTTAATATCGATTTCATTAAATCTGATATTTCTCGGTTTATACTTCACTCTGCCGTCGCTTAACAACGTTATACTACCCTCACCCTTTCCAAAAATGGCAGTAAATTCAACTCCATCCTCCACACCAAATACGGCGATTTTTTTGAGAATGCTCCGTGTTTTCGACGAAAAGCGGTTAAAGAACGAATTTCCTTCTATCTCTTTACCAATACCGAGATAATATGCTGGCTTTCCGATGGGAATAATTTTTGCTGCACACATATATTAACTCCGCTGGCGCAAGAATGCGGGCCGCCCAAGGCGAGCCTCGCCTTTTTAACTTCTTTGGCGTAAAAAGGCGGGGATGTC
>CAYIXE010000095.1:0-3285 GCA_964367095.1 uncultured Gammaproteobacteria bacterium
CATCAAAAGAAAAAGATTCAAATGCAAAGGGAGTTAATGCCGGCAATAATTCGTGAAGCGATGATGCGAAAGGTATTTTATTTAAAAATGACGGTCGTACATCAAAAACAGCAGCCCATGACGCATTTTTGCGATCATAGACTGCAGTATAAAGCGGCGCATCGGGATACAGTTGGTGAAGAGCTAAAAGCACCCGCTCTGCCCCTCCCCATTTATTCACCCTGTCATATACCAGTGCCACCTTCATGGTTCTATTGTACTGCAATTAAACGGCACGCTACACATGCTACAACTTTTATACGCTATAGCGTATAAAAGTTGTAGTGAAAATAATAACGAATCTATAAGAATTTAAATATTTTTGTAAACGTGTAGGGTCTCCAAAGCTAATTTTTTCCAATTGTATTCTCGAATCTCTAGTGCAACCTTTTCGGAGTTCACTTGGTGATCATCTTTTTTCCATGTATCTAGAAGTATCGTTAACTGCTCTCTATCAATAGGCGAAAAATAGGTAACCATATTTTTTAGTATCTCACGGTGTACGGGAATATCCGACGCTATCACAGGGCAGCCGCAAGAAAGCGCCTCTAGAGGAGGCAAGCCAAAGCCTTCCATAAGAGATGGGAATAGAAGCGCTTGCGCATGTGTATAGAGTGAATGTAAGTCTTCATCATCGGCAGCGCCAAAAAATATTACTCGAGAAGATACTCCTCTGCGCGTAATTTCTCGTCTTAATCGTTTATAAAAAAAATCTTCTTTGCCCGCAAAAACTACTTTCACGTTTGTTTTTGATCTTTCGAGTGCATCAATAACTACGGAAAGATTTTTATGCGGATATGCATTACCGACACACAAAAAATACGGCGTAGAAATCAATGATTGTTCACTTGTTTTTTTATACGATGCGTTTGTAATTTCCGGATCAACACCTTCGTACGTGACGGTAATCTTTTTTTCTGATACATGATAATGTTCTATAATTTCAGCTTTAGTCGCAAAAGAAGGTACTAAGATGTGTTTGGCCCTCGAAATACCAATCGACATGATAAAACCATACAATAATCGTTTTATCTTATATAATAACCAGAAGCGGGTAGACGCCTTCCCTGTGTCAAAATGTTTGATAGTTAAATCATGAATCGTCACAATCATCGCACCCAAATAGAAAATCGGAATATTAAAATATGGAACGTGGACTAAATCCAGGTGTTGTAAAGAAAATACTATTGGCATCCATACCTGTTCTGACACGGTGTGCCACGCTACGTTGACAAACACCTTCTTCCATCGGTTATTGGGTACAGTAAAGCTCTCAAAGCCTGCGGCGTTTAAAAAAATTATATAGGTATTTTTGTCATCTACCTTACCCAATTCTTCTATAAGATTACGGATATACCGTCCGACTCCTGTTTCATGTATAAGACGCGCGTCAATTCCTATTTTCATATCCCAAGCCGCTCCAATAAAAATATACGGATAGTATAAAAATCATTCACCATCATGGTAAGCCACCATGGATATATTTTCTTATAATGCTTGGTATAAAATAACCAGTTATATCGGTGAAAATAAACTTCTGTCGTGGTTCGCCTTTTTTTTGAGCTATTTGATCTCCCGCTTTGTTTTTTGCGGTGCAATATTGAAGTTTGTGGACTAAACATGATTTTCCAGCCCGCCTTTTTTATCCTGTAACACCAATCTATATCTTCGCCATACATAAAATAATCCTCATCCAACAGCCCAACCTTTTTTATCACGTTTGCCCGCACCATAAAAAACGCACCAACGATACAATCCACCTCGTGGATCGTAGTCAACCCTTTGTAACCTTGGTGATACTGCCCAAACAAAACTGATGTTGGAAACAATTTTTCAAGTTTTAAAAGATAAGTAATCGATGCCCATGGTGTCGGAAATCCCCGATGACAGGAAGGATCGATGTCTCCGGTTGGCAGCATTACCTTACACGTCGATGCGCCTACATTTTCATTTTTATCCATATACGAAAGCATTTTTGCAAACGTATCGGCATCGACCTCGGTATCGGAATTTAATAAAAGAATATACCGGCCCTTTGCTCTCCGAATCCCTGGATTATTTCCTGCGGCAAACCCTAAATTCTTCCCATTTTGGATACAAATTACTTGCACAAATTCTTTTTTAACCATTTCTAAGCTTCCATCAGACGATTGGTTATCGCAAACCATCACTTCCATACGATACTCCTGGAATTTTGAGGCAAATACCGTCGTAAGACAGGTGCGCAATAGTTCCTTTGTGTTAAAAGAGAGAATAATAATAGAAAGATCTACGGTATCACTTCTTGCCATGTGCTCCTTTCCATGCTCCTTCTAAATCTTTTGCGATTGAATCCCAATTGTATGACGTTTCAACCAGCGTTCTCGCATTTTTGGTAAGTGTCTCCATAAATACTCTATCGTTATCAAGTCGCAAAAGCTTCATTACAAACGACTGACTGGATGTGCCGATTAATATATGTTTATCTTCTTGACAGTCTATCCCTTCTATCCCCTCTCGTGTCGAAATTACCGGCACGCCGCTTGCCATCGCTTCAAGAACCTTAAACTTCGTCCCGCCGGCAATCGTCATCGGAGCCAAAAGAGCAAATGCCTTATTATATTCATCACGAATATCCGAAACATCAGGCAAACATACAACGCGATCGGATGCACGATTAAGTAAGCGTTCCGGCATGTTCCTGCCGACTATTCGCAATGTACTATCGGGAAATCGTCTTCTTATACGAGGCCAAATGTCATCAATCAGCCATTCTGCGGCATCTATGTTTGGCAGCCAACGAAAGTTTCCAACAAACAATATATTTTTCTTCCCATAACTCTGTTTTTTCTTAAAGGCAAACACTTCTGTATCTACACCATTTGCGACAAGGTATGTCGAAAAACTTAAATATTCTTCCATCACATTGCGATCGTGCATTGAGACTGCAGTAAGACTATCAGTTTTTCTCCACACGTATCGCTCCCAACGTTTCAGCTTTTCTACATCCATACCAAGAAGGAGTCTAAGCGGCAAAAACGAAATCTTCTTGACATACTCGCTATATACCTCATATTCCACGTTATGCTCAGACACGACAATGGGAATATCAGTGTTTGGTATCGAAGGCCACACATAAAAAGGCTCGAGGTGAAGAATGTCATACGTATTTTTGGCAAGTAAATCAGTAAGAAGCCTATGCATTTTGCCATTGGTATAGGTAGAAAGTAAAAATGGCATGCGTGTAAACACGGCACGAGCTATATA
>CAYIXE010000096.1:0-3194 GCA_964367095.1 uncultured Gammaproteobacteria bacterium
ATTCTGATCCGTGACACCTGTTCCTATTTTTGTCAATGTTACGATCTCATCGTTACGGCTTGCCCCGCGAAGTCCCGCCTCTGGCGCGGACGAAGTGGGGACACCGACTAAAAACGCACCAATCCCAAACCCCGATCTTTTCCCTTCCCCTTTATAGTATCCCATCACTACAGCGTCAATTGTATCAGTTAATTTACCCGTTTTTCCTTCTTCTTCTTTAAACTTCACCCATGAGAATCCTTTGCGACCGGGTTCGTAGGGACTATCAATTTTTTTTACCACCACCCCTTCAAGACCATCCGCAATCTGTGCATCATGATACAGACGGACAGCGTCAGGATCATCCGTCACGATATGGGGAGAAACGACAAGTATGTTTCCCTTTTTGATAGTATCTTCAAGCATTTTTCTTCTCGATAGAAGATCTTGTGATAAAAGGTCTTTCCCATCTTTATAAAGAATATCAAAAACAAAAAACGTAAGAGGAATATTTTTTTGCGCTTTTTCTATACCATGCTTTCTTTTTCGCGTGATCGTATCTTGGAAGGAAAGTCGTACGCCAGTTTTGGGATCCTTCCCCACTGCTTCAGCATCCAAAATTACTGAATCTGCATTCAATTGATTACTTATACCCTGTAATTCAGGAAACATGCCCGACGTCTTCTCTAAATTCCGTGAATAAGTGTCTACACTAGGATTCTTGCCCATCCGTCCATGCCGTTTATAATGAATTTGTACGCGGACACCGTCGTATTTTGGATCCACTGACACGGTATGCATTTTCTTAATCATTTCATCCGCCGTTGGAAGCCGTGAACAAAGCGCTGAAACGATAGGTGCTCCCACCTTGGCTTTCACATGAGTCAGGCCTTCCACACCATATTTTTTTATTTCCATTGCGATAAATCCCAAATCAGGATAGACATTAAAAGACTTTTCAATTCTCTCTCTCAGCGTTTTGTCTCCCACAAGCATCATGGATAAAGCGTCAATCATAGTGACATCAGAAAACCCGAGACGCAATTTATCAAGAGGAATGCGTACGATATACCGAGCGCTTAATGAATCAACGCGAGAGAGAAGTGAGGCCACTTGTGTTATTTTTTGTTCTTGCGAGCCGGTCCCATGAAGAAGAGCAATCTCTCGCAGCGCTTTGTAAACATCTAAAACGCTCATTTTTGTGTCTTTGCCGTTATATAACAATTCTGAAACCGTTCCCAAATCACCTCTTTGTTTAAACTCTTTGAGTACTGTTTCTAATGAAACAGTATACGCCGACGAAATTGCTCGTATGATAAACTTATCAGCCATCCCAAACTCGAGTGATTCATATACTGGACCAATTCTTCCTTGTAAAAGATAACAAAGCTCACGTATTTCGCCAACATCAGCTTTCGTAAAAAGCTCACTTAAATACCTCGTCATTTCGTTGCGAAGTGAAGTTTTTTCAATAGAAGAAATATACGTCGCTACGTCTTTAAATTTCATCGGATAAAAAACCAATAAGATCCACCGATAAGCAGTATAAGAAAAATCCCAAACCCAAGTTCAACCGCGCCGTCAGCATCCTCTTTTATTATCTTTACAATTCCTTGCACCATCACCGTAACAGCAAGTAACGAAGGAATAAGAAGCATCGCATACGTGACTGCCGAGTTAGAATAATCCATATATTAAAAATTAGAACTTACGTTCGTAACACGTACCGTGCTCCTTTCGTCGTTCCCTCTTTTTTGACTATACCCTTTTTTAGAAGATCCTTCAAATCTCGAAGCACCGTGTCTTCAGATACCATGGGAAAAAGCTCAAAAAACGCTTTGTTTTGTAAAAATCCATTCTCTTGGACAAACTCAACGATCTTAATTTGACGCTCAGTGAGCGTCATTTGTTGCCCGCCAAATGACTTTTTGATCTTTAAGTCAGTCGAGAGTGACTTCACTTTTTCTTTTACCCGTGTCAATTCAATAGCTAACCCTTCGATAAAGTACTCCAGCCAATGCGTAAGATTTCCGCCATCTTTTTCTACACCGGCAAGCGCCTCATAGTAGGCCAATGGTTCACGATCATAATGCTCTTCCAACGAAAAAAACCGTTTTATATCATACCCTTGTATAAACAAAACCAACAAAGCTACTGCCCGCGCTACCCGTCCATTACCATCCAAAAATGGATGAATACGTACAAATTCATAGTGCACTATTCCCGCCTTAAGCGCTGGGTGCATATCGTCTATACCCACAGTATTAAGCCATGAAAAAAAATCAACAAACAGAAATGGTATTTCTACGGCCGGAGGCGGGCGAAACGTGACCTCTCCTGTTTGAGCATTTTTAACGACAACTTGTGTTTTTCTATATTCTCCAATATGTTCGTCAGCAAGAATTCTATGCGCCACAAGCGCATGAAGATGCTTTATCACCTCTTCTGTTATCCCGTGACCTTTATACTCTTCGATAAATCGTAAGACATTTCGATAATTAAGGATTTCTTGGATATCACGCTCGCGACCGACTATTTTATGTCCTGCCAAGACCTTTTCTGCTTCATTAAACGTGAGATCATTTCCTTCAATGTGCGTACCATGATGCACGGTCCGCACAATCGCATCTTCTCGAAACTTGGCCTCCCACGCGGGGACAAGCGGACTATTTTCAATGACCTCTTTTGAGGCTTCTATGACGCCTATATTCTTTAAAATCTTATTGGTGATGGTAAATTGAGGCTGATACATGGCTTTTACTTTTCCCGCACTATTACTGTATAATAAACGCATGAGTACTAAATTACAATCTACTAAACCAAAAATTGAACCTAAAAAGGCGCTCCATCGCACGATTCTTCAACAAATGCTTACACTGGCAACCTCTGGCTTTGGACTTGTTGCAGCACTCGCGTGGAACAGTGTCATTCAGGAATTCGTCAATACACGAATCAAACCTTTTGTGCCTGGCGGCGGTCTTACATCGCTTTTTATCTACGCCGTCCTTATTACAGTCCTTGCCGTCACCATCACCTACCAGCTCGGCAAATTGGTTGAAAAATTGAGGGAGTAATCTCCCTCATCCCGAGTCTTTTAAAGGCCACTCCCTTGGCCTTTGGCAAGGGGTGGCCTTATGAAATTTGTTTTCTCCATTTACTTCCTCTAAGAGCCTGTTTTAAAAGTTTAGGCATATTCTTTCGCAATGCGTTTGAGC
>CAYIXE010000097.1:0-3084 GCA_964367095.1 uncultured Gammaproteobacteria bacterium
TAGGAATGATGCTATTGTTATCTTTTGCTACTGCCGTTTCTGAAGAAGTATTAAGCCGCGGATTTGTTTTTTCACGACTTCTTGAAAAGACAAAAAACCTGTCGTACTCCGTCTTTTTGTCGAGCGTGATGTTTGTATTTTTGCATATTCCAATTCTTGTTACGGGATTAAAGCTTCATGGGGTGACTCTTGTCCTTTTCTTTATCACGGATATCGTGCTTGCGGTTGCAAATAGTTTACTTTTTTATAAAACTCGTTCGCTTGCGGCGCCAATTTTAGTTCACCTATTTTGGAATATGACGGTGGCGTTGTATTTATAGCTATCAGTCGTCAGTCGTCAGCTATCAGACAAATATGCATAAGTTCAGAAAGTTAATAGTTTGGACTAAAGCAATGGAATTTATTACGCATGTTTATACAGTTACCGCAACGTATCCGAAGCATGAATTTTATGGGTTAGTCAATCAGATTCGTCGCGCTGCCGTATCCATTGCTTTAAATATTGCGGAAGGATCCGGGGCAGGAGGTGACATAGAGTTCATACGTTTTTTACGATTTTCTTTACGTTCAGGGTATGAGGTGATGACAGGGATTGAAATTGCTCTCCGATTACATTATGGAAATTTAAAAGATAGTCAGGATTTAATGGGTGAGGTGGATGAACTGGGCGCAATGCTTACTGGACTTATAAAAAGTCTTAAGGTCAATCTGAAGACTGATAGCTGATGACTGAAGACTTTTATGTTGCCAGCCAACCTCCGTCAACATAGAGTGTGGCTCCCGTTGTGTATGAAGCCTCGTCTGATGCAAAATATACGACCGCCGCGGCGATTTCTTCGGGTTTACCAGCGCGTTTAAGCGGCGCTCTCGAGAGCAGTGCTTTGGCTTGTGCAGGATCCTTGAGCATCCCTTCGGTCATCTCTGATTCAATAACACCCGGGCCGATTGCATTAACCAGTATTCCCATTGGGGCTAGCTCATCGGCAAGAGCCTCAGTAAGCCCGATGACCCCAGCTTTACTGGCACAGTATTGGGCTATTTGTGGGAATCCAACGCCGGCTCCAGCAGAAGCGATCGAGGAAATCATAATAATACGCCCTCCGCCTTTTGGCGGATTATTTTTTGCCATTTCCCGTGCAGCCGCCTGAGCGACGAAAAAGTAACCTTTCAGATTTGTATCAATTGTCTTATCCCATTGGGCTTCCGTCATGTCTAAAAATGAGGCAAATTCTGCGACACCTGCGTTATTTAAGAGAATATCTAATCGGCCGAACTCGCTGACTGTTTTTGTTATCGCGTTGTCTATCTCAGATTTGTTTGTCACATCCATCGAAATTGCGAGAGCCTCGTGGCCAAGCGCCTGTATCTCTGTCACAAGTGATGCCAGCTTATCCATTCGGCGTGCGGCGACGACCACTTTGGCGCCCTGATTGGAAAGAGCTATGGCACTTGCTCTGCCAATACCGCTTGATGCGCCTGTTACGAATGCGACTTTATTTGTGAGATCAAACATAGTAATTTTCCTTTTTTCCAGCTATTTCGTACTGGTAATTGCCGCTTCCACCAAAGCGACGAGATCTTGTGGAGTATTGATATTTTTCATAAGCGCCCCATTGAGGAAAAATGTAGGTGTACCGGGAAGGTTGAGGGCTGTCGCAAGTGACAAATCCTGATCAATAGTCGACTTTCCAGTTTGTGCTGTCATGTCTTTGGTAAATTGTGCCTTGTCAAGCGTAAGATCAGTCGCCATGGTGTCCCAAAGCGTATCAGAGAATTTGTCCTGATTGGTAAATAAATATGCTGCTGCTTCCCAAAATTTGCCCTGGACTGAAGCGGCTTCTGCCGCGAGCGCTGAGGGAACGGCAAATTGATGTTTGGGAAGTGGGTAGTGGCGATAGACAAAAAGCAATTCATTTTTATTTTTTTCCATAAGTGATTCAACTACTGGCGCAAAGGCCGCACACGCAGGACATTGAAAGTCAGAAAATTCGACCAGATATACGTTAGCATCCTTATTGCCTTTTGTGTGTGCTGACGCTGGAACGAGCGTTTCTTTGGGTAGTGTAATTGTCGGGACAGGGCGGGATAGAAACAGCATAGCTATCGTAATTATTACTATGGTTGCAAGAAGAATGCCGAGGAAAAATTTGGTTTCTGATGAAATGGTCATAGTATAACTATTATTTTTTCGAATCAAATCTCTCTTTCAGTAAGAGAAAGAATACGATATACATATTTACCGCAGAGATTGCGCACCACATACAGATGCCTTTAATAATAAAGATTTCCGTGTAGGTAAACCACGTGACAAAGCTTACACCGAATATTGCTACGCCAAGCATAATCTTTGTGAGTACTGATTGCCATTTTTTCCCTTTTTGAAGAGTACGAAGGAAAGCGCTGAGAGCTAAAATGCTATAGCCTACAAGACCAAATGCAGGAACCGGTATGCCAAAAGGGTAGCTTGCAGGGTGTTTTCTGACGATTTCGCATCCGCCGCTGATGCAGACAATTGGCGCTTGTCGCAAAAAACTTTGCAACACATAGACCGCCATGACGATGCCAAGAAGCGAAAGAATAAAAACCGTGCGGTTTATCCATGTCTTTTTTTGTTTCACAATTATTATTGTAAATGAGATTATAAAGAGAGTAAAGTGGTACAGCTTGTCCACCCTAAGGGTGATAACTAAGGGCGATAAGTGAGTGCTTGTAAAATATTGCTGTAATCATCTGTCCAGGGACGGATGGATTTGGGAAAATATTCGGGAAATTCAGCGATGCCAAAAGATAATTCTTGCTTGGAGAGTAAGACCCAGCGACTTCCTCCCCCTTCAGACGAATATGGTTTAAGCCCAATATTAGCGGCAGTAACAAGAACTGTCGGTCGTAAGTTTAGGCGATTGGTAATATGCAAAGCTAAAATACCCGAATCGGAGAGATGGCTTTGGTATAAAGATAACGCTTCTTTAGTCAAAAGATGGGTAGGAATGGCGCCATTGGTAAAAGCGTCAATGACCAAGATATCAAATTTTTGCGGCGGTTGTTTGGCTAAGGTGAGGCGGGCATCGCCCGCGAGGATATTGA
>CAYIXE010000098.1:0-2890 GCA_964367095.1 uncultured Gammaproteobacteria bacterium
TAACGATGAGATCGTAACATTGACAAAAATAGGAACAGGTGTCACGGATCAGAATTGGGGAATGTTTAAAAAACTTTTTACGTCAAACGAAACAAAAAAGAAACCGAAGGAGTACGGTGACGTGCATGAGACGCTTATTCCTGATGTGTGGGTACATCCAGCCGTAGTCGTTGAGATAGCGGGTGATGATATAACGCGATCCACATTTCATAGCGCCGGATACGCTGTTCGATTTCCGCGTCTTGTACGGGTGCGTCAGGATAAGGGAGTTGACGATGCGACGACGACCGATGAAATTGCATCGATGTTTTCTATGCAGCTTAGTACACATAAAGAATAATATATGCAGTATGCATGGCAGATTCTCTCATTATTAGGATTTGGGGTGCTTCTTACCAGTAGTGCGCATGTCGTTGTAAGAAGCGTGTCTCACATCTCTCGGGTGATAGGGCTTACGGGGTATACTGTTTCGTTTTTACTCTTAGGATTGTGCACATCCGCCCCTGAAATGTTTGTGGCGTATAGGTCAATAGTAGAGGGAGTGCCGCAATTATCCGTTGGTAATCTTATCGGAGGGTCGATACTTCTTCTCTCGCTTGTGATGGGATTAAGTAGTGTCGTTTATGGCAAAATAACGCTTGAGCATGGCATGACGTTTGGCGAAATTGTTCTTTCTAGTATCGTCATCGTAGCGCCCGCAACTGTGCTGTGGGACGGATCACTGACACGGATAGAAGGAGCGTTTCTTATCGGTATCTATATCGTTCATGCAATGCTTCTTCAAAAGGAAACGAAAGTTTTAAGGATTGCTGCTCACACAGTCAATCATTCGCGTTCTCTCCATGGATCAGTAGCAATGCTTTTTGTGGCACTATTTGCTATGGCTGTGGCTTCATACTTTATGGTAGAGTCGGCGACTGCATTAATCGCTCATACTGCTATCCCAGCGTTTGTATTTGGACTCGTGCTTTTGTCTTTGGGGACGAATTTACCCGAATTTGCACTCGCATGGCAAGCGGGTAAATCAAAGAAGAAATCGATAGCATTTGGTGATTTTATGGGGAGCGCTGCGGCAAATACGCCGATATTAGGAGTTCTTGGTGTGGTCGCACCCTTTCAAGCTTCAAGTTCAGAGCGTATGATTTTTTCGTTGGTGTTACTGTTGACGGTTACATTATTTTTTGTTTGGGCACTTTCTTCACGTCGGGACATCACGCGAAAAGAAGGATTGGGACTTTTATTGTTTTATGGAATGTTTGTGCTGTTTGAATTTTTGGGCGGGTCGTAAGGTATAATAGGGATATGCAAAAACCGTTGTTTTCCGTCATAATTCCGGCACTCAATGAAGAGAAATTTTTGCCGACACTTCTTGACTCGTTGGTACGACAAACGAAGAAAAATTTTGAGGTCATCGTTGTCGATGGAAAATCAAAAGATCAAACAGTGAAAGTTGCTCGTTTATATAGCAAAAAAATAGCACATCTACAAGTGATTGTTAGTTCAAAGGCAAATTTGCCATTTCAACGAAACCTTGGTGCATCTAAGGCCCAAGGGGATTGGCTCGTATTTGCAGATGCGGACGGCAAATTTCTTCCATATTTTTTTGATAGTGCTAAAGCCTTTATAGATACAGAAAAGCCGTCGGTTTTTTTCCCGTGGTTTATGCCCGATAGTCTCGTATCCGGGGATGCACTTTTTATTTTGCTTTCAAACATAGTTATTGAAATGTCTATTGTGGTGAAGCGTCAGGTCGCACCTGGCCAACTTACCGTAGTGTCACGAAACGCGTATGACGCAGTGGGAGGGTATAGCGAAGATCATTCAATTTTTGAAGATTTTGATTTTGGATTGCGCCTTTATAAGGCAGGTTTTCATATGTCAGTTCTTCGTGAGACGCTTTTTGTGTATTCCTTGAGAAGATATCGTAACGAAGGAAAGTTAAAGGTAATGCAGCAATACGCTAAAGGAGCAATCGTGGGGTTATTTACGAAAACAGCTTTAAAAAGTATGCCCGGATACATCATGGGAGGACAACTGTATGGAAAAAGAAAGCATGCAAAAGAATCGGTCCTAAAGCAATATGAAAAAAAATTACGCAAACTCTCCAAAGAGCTTTTTTCTTAAGTTCGTTTTTGAATAAATTTCAATCGTTTAGCAAAATAAAGTTGCTCTAAAAAATTTTTTATACCCAAAAATTGAACATATCGAATCATCCACGGTATGTCATTTAAGAAAATTGCGCCTATCCCTAATTTTTGCTCCTTCCAGAATTGCCCAACATTATAGAGTAACACCCTACCAACGTTGTATTTTTTAAAAAATAATTTGTTTATCGCTGACTCTATTAAATATCCTTCTGCTTTAAACAGTTCAATATGCGTTAAAAGTAATTGTTTTTTTATTATTCTTTCTCCTGCAAGTGTGGTCGCCATGCCCGTGTATCGGGCGAAATTCCATTCTTTTTCTCGTTCACCAATAACCATGTCATACGCGCCATCAAAAAATGCTTCTACCATGTGGTCAATATTTTCTGGTGCAAGATTTTTGAGATCACTATCCACAAACATTACAGTATCTGTATGTGCGTTCAAGACGCCAATTTTAAGTGCTAACGCCTTACCTCGATTTTCAGTGAGTGTAATAAGTGTGATGTTTTTTATTGACTGCAGTAGTTGTATGGTTTTTTCTTCTGAAGAATCATCAACAACGATAATTTCTTTGACATATGAAGACTTTTTGATGCTGTCTAGCACGGGGAGTATGCGCTCTTGTTCGTTATAGCATGGAACGATGACAGAAATTTTTGGATAAGATGGATCGTGTATTATTTTATTCATATCCTAGTCACCGTTGATTACGTCTTATTTATTATAGCAGGAAGATCAAAAAT
>CAYIXE010000099.1:0-2845 GCA_964367095.1 uncultured Gammaproteobacteria bacterium
GTGTTATGAAGACATGGCAAATTGCACATACATACGATGATAAGGATTTTGAGATTAATCGATTTATAGAGGATCTTCTCGTTTATAGAAGAATTACAACAAGGTCCGAGCGACAAAATTTTTTATCCCCTACAAATCCCATTGAGTTTACAGCAAAAGATGTAGGTGTTAATCAAGTTCAACTGAACAAAGCTATTGCTCGGATAAAAGAAGCGATAGAAAAAAAACAATCAATTGTTGTCTACGCAGATTATGATGCAGATGGCGTTACTGCAGGGGCAATATTGTGGGAAACATTGTGGTCGCTGGGGGCTCAAGTAATGCCATATATTCCTCATAGAGTAGATGAAGGGTATGGATTGTCTTTAAAGGGGATAGATAATGTAAGAGAACAATTTGATCCGGCACTCATTATTACTGTTGATCAGGGGGTGACAGCGCAGAAACAAGTCGCGTATGCCAAAAGTTTAGGGATAGAAGTAATTGTCACTGATCATCACGTGTTGCCTAAAACTCTTCCAGATTGCCTCATGGTTCATACCACGATGTTGTCGGGATCAGGCGTGTCGTGGTTTTTGGCGAAAGAAATACTGAAAACAAAAAACGATAATAACTTTAACAAAGAACATGAAGATCGATTAGCGTTGGCAGCCCTTGGCACAGTTGCTGATTTGTTGCCTTTGACTGGGGTGAATCGATCAATCGTAAAATATGGGTTGGAGGCGATGCGAAAAACAAAACGGGTAGGATTAGTAGCATTATTAAAGGAGTCCGGTGTCACGCAGGATAGTATTACTCCGTATAATATCTCTCATGGATTAGCGCCCCGTCTTAATGCGATGGGAAGGTTAGAACATGCATTAGATGCTTTAAGACTTTTGTGTACAAAAAACGAAGAAAAAGCAAAAATACTTTCAGAAAAATTAGGGTTTACGAACAAAGAACGTCAAAAAATTACAGAGGATACAGTCATTCACGCGAAAGGATTAGTGGTTGAAGATGATGCCAAGTTATTGTTTGTTGGTGATGCTTCATATAACCAAGGAATTATTGGCCTCGTTGCTGGAAAACTAGTAGAGCAGTACTATAAACCATCCATTGTCGTATCAATCGGTGAAGAATTTACGAAAGCGTCGGCGCGATCAATCGTTGGGTTTAATATCGTGGAAGCGATACGTGAGTGTCAGGATTTACTTATCGATGTGGGCGGTCATCCGATGGCAGCGGGGTTTACCGTGGCGACAAAAAATATTGATGCACTGAAACTCAAATTATTAGAAATAGCTAAGCGGGATATTTCAGAGGAAATGCTGCAAAAAAAACTTCGTGTTGATGCAGAAATTCCGTTATCAGCTGTAACGTTGGATTTGTATAACGCAATTCAACAATTATTGCCATTCGGGCAAGGGAACTACGAACCAGTATTTGCGACTAAACAGGTAAAGGTTACTGAAGCTCGATTGGTGGGAGCGACAGGAAAACATGTAAAGTTGCGCGTCGGTGGGGTTGATGCCATTGCCTTTGGGATGGGGGATCTTTATGGAAAACTTAATGAAAAGCCCTTGGTTGATATTGCATATGGCATTGATCTCAATGTCTGGAATGGTACGAAAAAGTTACAGTTAGTGGTGAAGGATATCCTATTGTAGGATGTGCTGTTGTAGCTTATTGGCTTCTGTCAAGAAAAATGTTTCAACCTCCTGCCAGTTTCGTTTTCCTAAGAATCGCGGCATATCGGTCGCGTCAACCACCCCTTGGAAATGTTTTGCCAACTCCTCCGGCGGTATGGTCGCATCAAATTTTATTCGGTACTGCGTTGTGAGTGAGGATACGGTCACCGTTGGTTGCTGGAGTATTTCAAATAGATCTACATAATCTCTTCCTCGGGATCGGCTCAGGATCGCCTGAAGTTTATTGACGCCGATATCTTCCAAGCTTGCAATGCGAAGCCGTCCGAATTTTGAGTACGTGCCGGTTGTCGGAAACGGAAAATAGGCAAAGTCTACTTTGACGACGTCCTGTGGAAAATGAAAATAATAGATATACTGGCCGCGCAGCGTCTGGAATGATACATCTGCGCCAAGAGTCTTTTTTGTCTGTTTTGCCCAATCTGCTATGATCGTGTGATCAATCGGTGTTTCGGTAAAAAAATCCAGGTCTTCAGATATGCGATGTCCCAGATAAAACGCCATCAGCGCCGTACCGCCTGTCAGATAGTAGGCATCGGTGATTACGTGATCGCCTGCGGCTCGTTCCAGAAGCCGGCGTTGATTGGGAGTGAGTAGATCTTGCCCCATAAATAGTACTCCAAGAGCCGTCTGTTTTCCGGTGCAATTCGGTATTTGATATCGTCCCAGTGAAAAAGGACGGCAGATTTGGAAAGCGGGATACCATCGAGCCCGTAGTCAATTTTTTGAATCAGTTCCCAGACTATTGCATCTCGTTTTGACGTAAATTTGGTCGTGTCGGTATTCCAGTTTTTCATACGTATAGTATACCATGTCTCTATCCCTGCTACAGCTCGTGATTTGAATGAGTGGAATGGCACGAAAAAGCTGCAGTTGATAGTGAAAGATATCATCTTTCCGGATTAAACTTACGAATAAAGTCTTCAAGAGTGCCACCCTCTTGAAGCCATCCTGCTAAATAATATTGTCTTTGCAGCGCTTCATGCATATTTGTTGGATGATCAGCTATTTCAGGACTGTACCTTACTGTCGCTGCATCTCTACGCGGTCTCTCCACCTCCACCCCATCTCCTAAGAGACGATGTAATAACGAAGTGTTATCAGTAATAAGACCTGCCTTAAATTTGAGATCAATGGCCTGTAATTGGACGCTTAAT
>CAYIXE010000100.1:0-2777 GCA_964367095.1 uncultured Gammaproteobacteria bacterium
CTTGCGCGCAGACGTTTCAGCCGCACATCATTGTCACAATATACAAGAAAGGTATGCTCGGGATTGAGCAACGTGACCCATTGAGGAATTTTTACATCCAGCCCCATAGCCCTGTGATAGCATATAGTGGACAGGATATATTTGTCGCACACAACATTCTGTGTCTCCATGATTTTACTTATCTCGTGCGATGCCTGAACAACAGATGCCATGTAGAACCAGAACCTCGCCTCCAGAGATGCTTTTTCGTCAATCTCTTTTCTCGATGCACGAAATGCTTCTGGTGGAGTGGTGTAGTAATGCCCGGCAATCTGCTGTGCCAGCAGTTTACCTAGCTCTGTCTTGCCACTTCCCGATATCCCTTCAAGAACAACGAACTGGTGAGCATTTGTGTTGCTCATCGTAAACTCCTTTCTGTTTGATGATCTTGCGCTATTCTAAAATAGACTTATATTTTTGTCAAATTTTTTTCCGCAAAATACAATTCGTCTTATAACTTTTTAAAGCAGAGCTTCTAGTTTGTCAGTTAGTTTATATAAGAATTCTTTTCCGATCGAGTCGTCACAGGCGTCTAGAAACTCACGGATGCTTGCTATGTATTTATCGTTATTTGCGAATTTTGGATGTAAATGTTGTTCGTCTCTCTCATATATCTTTGCAAAATTTTGCAAGTGGGACGTGAAATCGGCCATTTTTATGAACTTTGCTCCCGGAGATATTGTTTTGATTCTTTCATAATATTCCAGTTTCTGCTCCTGATTATAATTTTTTGGATGAGACACTTCTTGCACCAGATCGGCAACTTCTTTTGAGAAAGCCTCTTCTATTTCCTCATATGTTGCTGAAGTATCCTCTAAAGTATCGTGGAGAAGTCCTGCGATTAAAACACCGCTATCAGTGACATTAAACTTGTCTTGGAGTATTTGAAAAACATCGAGAAAGTGATTTTTCCTTCCAGCTTCCGCAAATTTTTGTTCGGCAAACTTTTTTGCCAATTCGATCTTGTTTCTAGATTGTTTATCATGCATAATTGCTATTGTAGCATAAAATTATGGAGATAATAAATATATACCGTAAAAATACATCAAATACAGGTGATAAGTTTTCAACACCTACCAAATATTTTGATTTTTTAAAAAATGTAAGGACTCTCGATATCACCGAACTACCACCAGACCAATTTTCAAAGGAAATTGAAGACAAAATTATTATCTTCGGTGGCGGTGGTTTTCTTGAGCAAGATTATTTCAAAGATTATATGAAAGTGTTACTTGAAGCCAAGACTAAATTATTGGTCGGCTGGGGAATTGGGCACAATGTCCATGGTGCATGTGATATGTTGTATGATAACCATAAATATTCTGAAAAATTTGATTTGCTCGGTGTCAGAGACAGCACTAGTCATTTTAAATGGGTCCCATGTGTTAGTTGTATGCACCCAATATTTGATAAAACATTTGAAATAAAGAATAAAATTGTAATTTACGAACATAAAAACTTCCCCTTAAGAGGTATGGATGCAAACTTTCCAAAGATGAAAAATGGTGATTCTTTTGAAGATATTATTAATTTTTTAGGTAGTGCCGAATTAGTTATCACGAATAGTTATCATGGTGCATATTGGGCAACTCTTTTAAGTAGAAGAGTGGTCATAATACAACCTTTCTCCAGTAAATTTTTCGGATTTCGTCATCCATTAATCATTGCTAACAATTTTGATATCAAAGATGTTGATAATATTCCCATCTATCCTAACGCACTGAAGGAGGCAAGAGAAGCAAATTTAAAATTTTCAAAGAAAGTCTATACTAACATACGATAGTAAACTAATTATGTATAAAAACCAGATTGAACTTATCGTCAGAGCGCTAATTGTGGACGGAGATAATATTTTACTCTGTGAAAATAAGAAAGGACAACATTATTTCTTGCCTGGAGGGCATGTGGAGTTCGGAGAAAGTTTAAAAGATGCCTTGATTAGGGAAATAAAAGAGGAATTGGGAGTTTCTGGAAAAGTCTCGGGGATGATTGGTGTGCTAGAGAATATTTATAAAACGGTAGACGAAGTTCATCATGAGATGAATGTCATCTTTCTTTCCGGGTTCTCTGATATAGACATAAGTTCACGGGAAAATCATATAGCGTTCCACTGGATTAAATCTACTGAACTAGCGAACATAAATTTACTTCCTAAAAAACTACCAGATCTTATAAGTAAGTGGCTAAAAAGCAAAGAATTTTTCTTCGAGTCGACTTTCTAATCTAGGGAGTATCCCCGCTCGCCCCTCTTCTCCCTTGCGAGCGGGCTTGCGCGCGAACGGGAGGGTGGGTCAAGCGCATTTGCATTTGAGCCTCGGACATTTCCGCTAGGGCGTCCATGACTAAAGGATGAGCGCCGCCGTTATCTTGCAATACAGAAATCCGAAGCGAAAGCGACACTACATACAGCCGATATGAAAACGAGAAAGGGGGTGAGTGGCGAATACTTGGAGCCACGCAAGACTTTTTGAGGTATTTCCAGAGCGAAGCGAATGAAAATATCCAAAAGGTGTACTACTCCTGTAAGGAGGGTGCGAAGACATCTAGGCACTCGTGTCACAGATAATTTTCTGTTGAAAATTTCCGCGACCCCACCTCGCGCCGTCGCACTCCGGCCTTGCGAAGCTGCGCACACTCGCTTCTCACCCTAGCGGAAATGTCCGAGGCGAATGCCGAGGATGGACTCCGTAGTCATCGGACGATCCTAAATATGCTAGAATGTCCGAGACACCACTTTG
>CAYIXE010000101.1:0-2772 GCA_964367095.1 uncultured Gammaproteobacteria bacterium
TAAATAGGTGTTATCCAATTCGACCACTTTATACTTGTACGTCGTGCTCGGGCCTAAAAGTTCTTTATAGCTGTTATCCATCGCTATTTCAAAATTAGATAGTGGAGTCGCGCAACGAGGACAATACAAAATTACTTTTCGCCCCTCATAGATTAAGCCTTTGTCATAAAGCGATTTAAACGCCCACCAAATCGATTCCATATACGTTTTATCCATCGTCTTGTATGAATGTTTGAAGTCGACCCATCGGCCAACCCGATGTATAACCTTTTCCCATTCTTTATCAAATCGAAGTATTGCAGACCGACACGCGGCGTTAAATTTATCTATCCCCATCTCCTCAATCCCACGTTTGCCGCCCTTTAGCTCAAGCTCTTTCTCTATCATGTTCTCTATAGGAATTCCATGACAATCCCAGCCCCACGTACGATCTACTCTGTAGCCTTTCATGGTCCAGTATCTGGGAATGACATCTTTGGCAATGGAAGCGAGAAGATGTCCATAATGCGGAAGTCCTGTGGCAAATGGCGGTCCATCGTAAAAAACATATCGTTTGTTCTCAGGACGCTCAAGAATTGATCGTTCAAATATCTTTCCTTCATCCCAATACGAAAGCACCTCATGCTCGCCCTCTGGCACGTTGTATTTCTCTTGAAAATTTTTGATCTTTAAATTCATATCTGTATTTATTATGTCATAAAAAGACATCGTTTATGATACCAAACGATTCATTCATTGACAATTACTGTAGGGTGTACCTCGTAGAGTCGCGCAAGACCGACGGATTGTTGAAGCGTTATAAATCCTGTTTTCTCCATATTGGCTATAGCACGTTCTACATGTTCATTTGTTTCCAGAAGCTGTGTCACCCACTGATTAGGATGCAAATCTATCACTAAATATTGCACCGCAATAGGAAAATCCAACCACCAACAACTCCTTTGTCCACACCGGTCATCATCAAAATCATGTTCACGTGGCCACACGAGATATATTTTCTCTCTGTGGCTCAAGTGCGGGATCAAATTCTGTTGCGTCGCGATACTTGCACCTATCGGCACTTGATCTATCAGTGTACGCGCATCACTCATCCATGCTTCTTGTTTCCAATACTCGAACTTGGTGAGTTTGTTTAACGGTAAATGCAATACAAACTGTCCGACCAATGTCGTTATAATCAGTAACAATGCCACCCACACCATAGAAATTTTTTTCTTCCGCAAGAAGGCAAGTGTATCGAGAGCACCAAGCATTACAAACAGAGCAAGGATTGCCCTATGATGCATAAACGGGCTCCACATGCGAGAAAATTCAGGTCCGGTAGCAAAATACTGTGCCAAATCCAACGCTATTGAAAGCATCGCACCCAGGGAAAATATAGACAAAAATGAAAAAGAACTTAGTGTATAAAGCCACACCTGCCTCTTCTCCTCCGAATCAAAAAATGAGGCGACGATAGAGAGAGGATTCAAAGATATTTCCGGCCAATATTGAAATCCAACTGGGGAAAACCATGCGACAACCTTCGATGCAACCAATGAAACCGTGACACCACCCAAAATAAACCATACCGCATACCCTCTATATTCTTTCCGGAAAAAATATATACACCCAAAACTTGCAAGTGCTAAACCCATGTTCTCTTGTGTGGCGAGTACCAAGACCAAAAGTACCATCCAAGGTATGTTCTTTTTCGATTCAAAAAAATATATAAACCATGCAAAAATTGCAACGGCTAATAATCCAGGATGAAAATCAAAAAATATGCCATATTGTATACCATAAAAAAGACTGTACACCCACGCGACGACAAAAGATAAAAATGGAGTGAATTTGCGTAATCTGGCCAGTAAATATACCGCTATCGATGACGTCGAAATAGCCACCGCCTGAAACACCAAAAGCATGCGCACGTCTTCCCATAGCCAAAATAGCGGAGATAATAAAGGCAAGGTGAGCGTCAGGTGATCCCCTAAGATAAATCGATCTTTTATCGTATTGTACGGCCACAAAAAGTGAGCATATTGCCACACGGATTGATCATACAGCCCTAAATCAAATCCTCCGGATTGAAAATGCATGTGTCTTATAAGAGAAAGCGCACTATAAAGAATGGAAAGCGTGGCCACCCAAATGAAAAGCATCCAAACTGCATATCGATCCAAAAAATGATAGAGCTGATCCAATCGATTTTTCATAGATTTATCCGTAGTATACCGATATGAGTATGGAGTTCAAGTGGGACAATATGTCACCAAAACCCGAACAACTTCTTTAATGAAGGACTGCGGTGATGGAGAATGGCTCACTTATTTCTTTTTCCAAATATACCAAGCTACAGCAAGTAGTACTACCCCAAAAATGGTATGCACCGTGTGCAGTGGCGGCAAACCAATTGCTTCATGATTGAATGGAAACGGCTCCGTATGGAAAATGACAAAGTATACTCCAAAAAACACCAAAATAATCACAAGCATATCTTTTTTATTCATATAATATAATCCTATCTACTTTTAAGTATACAAAGCGTAAGACTCAATAACAATAAGAAAAACAGTAGCTTCTCTGTCTTAAAAATGCGGGTTTACCTCGCCGAACTTCGTCTAACTTCTTTGACGAAGGAAGGCGGGAATTTATAGGACAGTTCAACCTCTCGAACCATGCATTTATTAGGACTTCAGAACGAATGTAACAGAGCGGAAAGACAAAATCAACTAAAAGTGCTGTCTAATCGAAGATGATACCGTACGGTGGTTTTGCATCTAACCGAAA
>CAYIXE010000102.1:0-2682 GCA_964367095.1 uncultured Gammaproteobacteria bacterium
GCAGGGTATGCTGGTGGGCAGGAAAAGAAGTGGATTAAAGAAGTTGATGGGTCAACGACTATCCCCTTTCAAAAAGGAGAATGGCGATCTCACGATAATTTCTTTGGTGGAGAGCCGTATGGCGGCAGACTCGTCGTCTTTTATAAAAATAAACCTGTGTGGATAATGGTTTATTATGGTTTAATTCTGAATGGTATTATCGTAAATCCTATATATGCGATGTTAAGAAATGCATTAAAGAATATGCCAGACGATGCTCCGTTTCGCGGACCGAAAGAATTAAAAAACGACAAACTCACCTACTCGAATACTTGGAAAGGAACTATTGAACAATATAGCGGCGAAGAAAACATTACCCAAGGAGGAAAAATAGTATATAAAGCAAATTACAGAGGCGGCTTGGTTAATCAAAGACAAGGAGTGTAGGCCTTATCGATTTGGCCGCAAATTTTTCATTTCCTGCAGCAGCATGTGAGTAACTTCAACCGGACTATAAATGCTTGTATTAATCTTTAACACTGTTACCCCATTATTTTCAATTTCTCTCACTAACCTGTCCCAATAGGGCTGCAGCTTACTTGGTTCCAAAGCAACCGCGCCATCGCGCATGACGGAGCGTTTTTTCAACTCCTCATCCTCTGCCGAAAGGTATACTACTAAATCCGGTTTGGGGTGTGTAGAAAGATGATGTTTATACATCCAATTTAAATACGTAAATTCTTCAGTAGTGATATGTCCTTGGTCACGCAAATATCTGTTATAAATATCCGTTGCCAGTACCCCGCTTTCGATAAAATGCGGACTATTATTGCCAGTTGCATCATTTTGCGCTTCAAGAACCATCAGACGTGTGGAAAGATTGAGCTGATTAAGATACCCAAATTTATGAGGATTTTTTATAAACAACTGAAAAATTTCATTATCCGGTTCAGGGTGCACAGTCATGCCGGACTCACGAAGGTGAGCCAAAAGCGTCGTTTTCCCCGAACAGCTTGGACCCAATACCGTAATATTCATTTTGCCTTGCAGTTCTTTTTCAATTCTTGGAACTCTTGATTCAAGCATACAGACATTCTTCGGGCAAGAATTTATTATTTATTTCCAAAAAATTGGATGATATTCCCATCCGGATCTTCTATAGTCATGCACCAAAATCCACCGGGCGGACCTTCAAACGGTTTGGCAATAAATTTGACATCTTTTTTCTTTAATTCATTGAATGCAGCGTTGACGCTTTCGACATTAAACCCCACCATAATCCTAAAAGGATCTTTACTTTTGTCTTTTATTTTACTATGACGACCCACATAAAAATGGGTAGGTAAAAAATCAAAATCTATTCCTGTATCATCTGGGAGAGTCAGTCTCTGATGAACCTTAAATCCCAGCACATCTTCATACCACTTGGCTAATTTTTCATAATTTTGAGACCAAATACATACAGAGATATCTTTATTAGCAAGCTTCATGCAGTCTATTATACAATTCTTACCTTTGTATGGCAAAAACTACAGCCTTGGTATACTATATCTATATGGCAACAACCGTTACCACGTCTACTTCTTGGTTTTCCCGTCTCGGCTCGTCGGTCAAAAACGTCTTCTTCGGATTTCTTCTCATCAGTATTTCTGTCATTCTTTTGTTCTGGAACGAAGGCCGTACTGTAGCCACCAATCAGAGTTTGAAAGAAGGCGCGTCGTTCGTCGTTTCAGTATCTTCTGAAACCAGAGATGTAACAAATGAAGGAAAGCTCATACACTTTTCAGGCCTTGCAAGAACGCCAAGTATCCTCACTGACATTGACTTTGGGGTGAGCAGCAGTGCTCTCAAGCTCCGCCGTACAGTTGAGATGTATCAGTGGATAGAAGAAAGTGATAGTAAAACGGTTGAAAAACTCGGCGGAGGCAGAGATACCACCACAACATACACATATAAGAAAGACTGGTCTGACGATTTCATAGACTCTGCAAATTTTCAGGAAAAAGAAGCACACCAAAATCCTACCGGCAAAAAATATGATGATAAAGAATGGTTGGCGCAAAATGTGAGTGTTGGTGCATACACGCTCAAAGAAGAGTTGATCAAAAATCTCTCAGGCTACTTGCCCCTCACACTCACCCAAGAAATGCTCAACACCCTACCTTACGCCAAACAACAAGAACTCGAACTTGTGGGGAGTATGATCTACTCACAAACCAACGATACAAGTATGCCAGAAATTGGTAACACAAGAATTCGTTACGAAATCATAGTGCCACAAACAGTAAGCGTTATAGCCAAACAAACCGGCGACACACTCATGCCATTTATCACCAAAAATGGCCGAACAATAAGCATGATTCAATTGGGAGATCGCTCTGCAGCAGAAATGTTTGCAGGAGCTGTAGCAAATAATAAAACAGTGACATGGCTACTTCGCGGACTTGGTCTCATCCTCATGTATATAGGGTTTACTATGGTGTTTGGCGTTTTGCCAATTATTGCTAGCATCGTACCGTTTATAGGACGCATGATCGGCGCAAGTATCTCTATGTTATCATTTGGTTTGACGCTTATCGTCGGCAGTATCACCATCGCGATGGCCTGGCTCGTTTATCGACCAATCGTCAGTATTCTTATCTTAGGCTTTGGTGCTTTGGGCGTCATACTGCTTTCAAAGACAAGTAAAAAACCGGCGATTGA
>CAYIXE010000103.1:0-2652 GCA_964367095.1 uncultured Gammaproteobacteria bacterium
ATATCGGAATTATCATCACTGACAGTCGATCTTCCCCTCTTCGCTGGGGCACCACGGGTGTCGCTCTTTCCCATAGTGGATTTTTAGCACTCAATAACTACATTGGCGAACCTGATATTTTTGGCCGTAAGCTTACAATGACCCAATCAAACATCGCTGACGGATTGGCCATGGGGGCTGTAACGGTCATGGGAGAAGGCAAAGAACAAACCCCATTGGCAGTAATTACAGACGTACCCTTTGTCCAATTTCAAAAAAGAAACCCGACTACACAAGAAATCAAAAATCTTCGCATCGATATTGCTGATGATGTCTATGCACCACTTCTTTCGATGGTTGATTGGAAAAAAGGCGGCAGAAAAAAGAAATGAGAATAACACGGCTTCACCTTAAAAAACTCCTTGATTCGGGCTGGCAATCTTGGTCGACTGGGTATGACGTAAAAAACATTGGACGCGTTCCAATTTTTTTACACCCCCCTAAACCAATCCCTGTTAATATTTCACTTGTCGGTACATCGACACCCAAGCTAAAAAAGCCAATCAAAGGCTGGTGTTCATACTACGCATTCGGAACCAATATAAACGAAACTAAAATCCTCAATCAAATAGAGGTACTTAAGAAAAATAACCTTACAAAATTTGAATACATACTTCTTGATGAAGGATGGAACACTGCTTGGGGCGATTGGCTTGAGGTAGACAAAACAAAATTTCCTTCCGGACTAAAACTATTTGCCAAAAAGATTAAATCGTTAGGATGTAAACCTGCTATTTGGATAGCCCCCTTCCTGGTCTCACCAAATGCTCAAATCGTCATTGATCACCCAGATTGGTTTATCCAAAAAAATGGAAAATTTGTTAAAGGATTACACATGACACCATTTGATCATTATTTGCCATTTAATAAATACATGCTCGACATCAAAAACAAGGACGTGCAACTATATTTGGATCAAATTTTTTCTTGGCTCATCACCGAATGCGGATTTAAACTTCTTAAACTCGATTTTCTGTATGCCAATCACTTTGTGCCATCTCGACTTAATAAAGAAGCAGACGAAGACTTACGCCTTTTTCTTTTGCGCATCAAAAAGAAATATCCGAAAATTTATATATTGGGATGTGGATCCCCATTGATCCCTGCCATAGGCGCTGTTGATGGCATGCGTATAGGTCCTGACGCGCTCACGCCACACATACAATCAATTCCATGGCTTGGAAAATATTTTAATAGGAAGCGATTCAAAAATATCATGAAAAATCTTGCCACCCGTCGATGGACCAGTATATTTTGGAACACAGATCCAGATGTATTTATGTGCAATGATGGATACGGACTATCTGACAATCAACTGATAGACTTTCGCACGAATATTTTGAAACTTAAAGGAAATATATTCTTAGGCGACGACATGACCAAATTACCAGAAGACAAAATTCGCACGTATATCAAACCACTCCTCAAATAGTTATTGGCAATTCTCACACAACCCAAAAAAATCGAGACGGTGATGAGTAATGTTGAAATTATATTTTTGTGCTGTCTTTTTTTCTATTTCATCTACATCACATCCTTCAACATCTTGGATAGTCCCGCACTTGGTACATACGATATGATAATGATGCGGAAGTGTTAATAATTCATATCGAAAATTTCCTTCACCAAATTCAAGTTTTTTGACAATCTCGCGATTTGTAAATGCATTCATGACGCGAAACACAGTGGTACGATCTACGTCTATGGCTCTCTCTTGTAATAAATAAATGATTTCTTTGACCGTCTTGGGTTCATTACTATTTTGCAGTATCTCAATAATTGCCTTACGAGCTGTAGTATCGCGAGTTTTTACCATACGTTGATTATATAACACGGGTATTTAAAATGTCCGTTTCTGCTATAATACGGACATCAAGAACTCTCTGTTTGTCAAAAATCGCAATTCCCGCGATACGAAAGGTAAGCGACCAAAATAGACAGTAGATGAACTGATAGTAAAGAGTTTGCGCACGTATTGCCTATTTGCAGACGAAGACGCGATAACTCTAAAAAGGGGAGGTGAAAACAATAGTATGATGAAAAAATTATTTGTAGGAAGACTATCGTGGGATACGACAGACCAAACTCTCAAAGATTTCTTTTCAACCGTTGGGACAGTTGTTTCAGCTGCGGTCATCATGGATAAATTTACAGGCAAATCCAAAGGATTTGGATTTGTAGAAATGACCACAGAAGAAGAAGCCGCTCGTGCATTGCAGGAATTGCAAGGCAAAACGCTTGATGGCAGAGAAATTGCAGTCAGTGAAGCCAGACCAATGGAACCACGAAGACCCGGAGGTGGTGGAGGTTATGGTGGTGGAAATAGAGGTGGGAGTGGTTACGGAGGAGGAAGAAGTGGTGGTGGAGGTTATGGCGGTGGTGGTGGATACGGAGGTGGCGGACGAGGAGGAAGTGGTGGCGGACATGGTGGTGGACACAGAGGAGGAGGCAGTAGAGGTAGCGGATTTGACGACCGCGGAGGACGCGATTGGTAATGTACTAAAAATTATAAATTGACTACCTGTGCGTGAGCGTGCAGGTAGTCATTTATATGATAGGTGTGTTAAGATAACGCCATGTTAGCATTGCTTCTCTATATTGTATTTGGACTTA
>CAYIXE010000104.1:0-2646 GCA_964367095.1 uncultured Gammaproteobacteria bacterium
CCGCCATATTGGAACGCAAAAAGAAAAAAGAGAGGCGCATAAATCATATTTTGCAGTTTCGTCATCATAGAAAGCATATAGAAAACGCCCGCGATAAACGGGAAGCGTTTAAGAAGGGTTAGTACTGATAGTAAGAAAATAAATAGTCCGACGCTATCCACTTGTCCCCATACGGCGCCATCGATGATTGAAATGGGGTTAAGTAAATAGAAAAGAGAAAGGATTTGGTAAATCGTTAGACCAAACATCAGGCTTTGTTTGTCATCCCCGACTTGATCGGGGATCCATTTTTTTCTTTCTGGATTCCCGCCTTCGCGGGAATGACCTCTTTTCAGCATTGGAAATCCCAGATTCACAGCATGTTTTCCGATGTAGAGAATAATTCCTGCAATACCTATGTCAGCCAGTATGGGAAAGAGTTTACTGATGGTTAAAAAAAGAAGATTGGTATTTTTCCAGAAATCATTGAAAATGTGAGGATCAGAAAAAAAACTGTATAGGTAAACCATGGCTCCTAAACTATAGGCAAATGGGGTGGGGTAGTTATTGTTGGTCGCCTTCATCCCCTCGACTATTCCTTTGTCGTAGGTCGCAAGCCCCCACGATTTCCAAAATGATATGTCCGCTTCAAATCCGGGGCTTGGGATGAGGGCCAAGCGTACAATGATAGCAATGATAAATGCTAAATGATAAATGCTAAATAAAAATGGAGGTCGGTGCATGTGACCATCATACGAAATACAGTGCTTTGCTGCCAGAGTCTAGCGGCAGCTAACGGGGGGAGTTTGTTGCGATGCCCATATCATGAAGTTCTTTCAAGTTCTTTGCCCGATTGACGAGAAGATTGCCGATGCCTGAAAGTGTATGGAACGTTTTATGCAGGCTTGCTTTGGTAGGTTCGACAAAATATGATGTTCCGTCAGGATTTTTGGCGGTTTTTATAAATGATTCAAGGATGTGATCCTCTGTTGCATGGTTTTTTTGGCTTTTGCCTTGGCCTAATCGATAATTGTACTTTAGTACTGTAATGGTCAACAGTTTATCAAACGGAATTCCAAGTGAATTGGCAATTTCCTCCAAATATAAGATGTATGTATTTTGTGCTGATTTATCAAGCGTCATCAGGTTAGAAAGACAGTAAATGACGTCACTCACTTCATTTATAGGGCCAATTTTTGATGGCGGAGGTAAATGACGTTCAGTATTATCTGCATTTGTTTCAAACCAAGTGCTAATAGCGCCAAATGCTTCCGGTATTTCTCCTAATTTGGGCGACGGATCTTTGGGCCTTGTGATATAGCGGGTATGGATAGGCAGGCCATCAAAGTCTGTAGCCCTAGTTACGTCGTTAAATTTGCCGCCTGTTAAGAATTGTATTTTGCCCTCTGGTGCTATTTGGGGCAACCCATGAATCTCACGAAGGTATTTGTGCTCTAGGGAGAGTGCGTGGTTTCCGAGCCAATCAAGTTTTTCTGCTTTACTCATCGAGAGGACATCGAGATTGAAACGCAAGTGTTCGTAAGGTTTGTGAACTGGTGCGGCTTCAGGCATGCTCATTAATAATACAGTGTAACAGATTTACTATAGGTTTTCAAGGAGTACTTCGAATACTACTAAATTGTCCGTTTGTTGTAGTACCTTTAGGTATGATAACTGGTTTAGAGAGGTTTGCCAAGGGTAGGCGACGATATAACGGATATCGTTATTGATCAAAAATTTTTGGATTTGCTCGTTGGTCAAATTTTCATCATAAAAGGCTGCGGCGTTGGCATTTTTTACGGAAGGATTGATGGTCAGGAGCGGGTGTCCGTGGTAGGTTCTTTTGCCGGTGAGCGCTGGAAATGGCATATTGTATGGCCAGAGCACAAGAAAGGTGTCGGTTGGTTTGCCAATGGTTTGCATTGATGACAAGAAATTGAAATCACTTTTTGAAAGATATTCGTACGCGTTTGATGGGGTGAAATCACTGGACATTTTTACTGTACGAATATGATTAGGAATAAGAAGAATTCCTAGTATAAAAATAAGAGAAATAAATAGTATCCGAGATTTTATATGCATAAGGCCGTCTGCCGCGATTAGACAGACGCAAAGGATGGCAAGGGCGGACATAAAGCGAATATTGGTGAGACGAAGCATTTGCGGAATTGGCGACATAAGAAAAGTTAGAGATAAGAGAGTGAAAGTGAAAATAACGAATTTTTCAAATGGCCATTTTTTCACAAATACAGGCAGTGAGATGAGTGCGATGATAAAGATGGGCCCCATAGCAAGGAAAAAGCCTGAGAGCTTTAAGGGTACTAGTTGCGACGCTTCCCAGATTTTCAATTGAGAAAAAGGAAGTGTGGAAAATATTTCATTTAGGTAGATTGCCGCAGGAAGGCCGGAGAGAAAGAGAACAAGAGTAGGAAAGATTGATCGACGTTTGATAAGAGAAGCGATTCCACAAGAGGCTGCGACAAGAAGCCAGAGTATGGGTTGCAGACTTGCTAAAAAGAACGCAGATACTGCCATCAGTATCCGCTTTTTTCGAAGGAGCAGTGAGAGTGTTAAAACAGAGAGAGTACTTAAGAGTAATTGGTGTGGTACGCCGCCAAACCTCACGCGAGGAACAGAAAAATTGTTCCAGTAGTCAGCGTAGGTCCA
>CAYIXE010000105.1:0-2644 GCA_964367095.1 uncultured Gammaproteobacteria bacterium
AAAAAATAGATGTGCAGTGCCCAAAGTGCGGCAAGAGTATTGTGGTGAAAAAAAGCAAAAGAGGGAAACAATTTTATGGGTGCAGTGCGTATCCTGCGTGCACATTTGCAGCGTGGAAGAAAGAGGATATTAAATAAAGTTATTCGCAACGCGCGTTACTTAGTTACTTCGTAAAAACAATAATAAAAGGGTTATCGAACTAACGAACTAACCAAGTAACGTGTTATACTTTGTTCTATGGATGACCGTAGGAAAACAATTGCCGCCATCACACTTATTACAGGGTTTGTCATTTTAGTCGTTGTAATATTTGGCGTGGTTATGTCCAGAGGAAAAGTACTCTCTCCGGTTCCTGACGAAAGTGTCATTCGCGTCATCTTTATTTCGCCGACACCTGTGGTGGTAGCATCGCTATCTGCGGCACCTACGCAAGCTATCACCAAAAAGCCTACGCCCACAAAAAAGTTAGTTGTCCCTACAGTGAAACCGACTGCGACACTCACGCCCACCAAAGCGGCGTCGCCTACAGCGACTCCAAAGCCGTAATTATTGTATGGAACGATTATTGCTTTTTGATCAACAACTTTTTCTTTTTATCAATAATCTTTCCCACACACCAATTTCTGATGTGTTGGCTTTGACTGTCTCGGGTATTGGGAAAGGGGGACTTTTATTTTTGCTTTTAGGACTTCTTTTGTTTGTTCGTGAAGAACGGAAAGATCATTCATTCATTTTTTCAATTGCAGGTGCGTTGATGACGAGCTGGCTGTTGGTTGAAGTGTTGTTGAAACCGTTTATAGCAAAATCCCGACCGTTTCTTATCGGAAATGGTGAATCTGCAATCGTTGTCGATACGATTACGACAGGATTTTCGTTTCCTTCTTCTCATGCCGCCTTTGCATGGGCGCTGGCAGTAGTTTTAGCTCGGAAAGAACCACGATGGCGTTGGGGATTATATATTTTTGCATCACTTATTTCTTTTTCTCGTATCTACCTCGGTGTGCATTTTCCGATTGATGTCGTTGCGGGAGCTTTTATAGGATGGGGCATTGGGCGACTTTTTTTGTTTATTGTCAACGGAACGCGTACAGTGCAAAGAAAACAGCAAGGACAATTCGGTACACGCCAAAAGAAGCGAAAGAATGGGTCTTTACGTAGGTAAGGAATTTTTTGACGGTGATCCACGCGGTGATGTACGCGACAGTACATCCCAAAAGCAACATGCTGATATTTCCTTGAGTAAAGAGCTCTCGATTTTTTATCACGTCAAGCATCGTAGCGGCTGCCATAGTTGGAATAGCCAGAAGAAATGAAAATTCTACTGCATCCTTTTTTGAGAGACCAGTGATCATGCCGCCTATGATGGTTGCTGCCGCGCGAGAGACGCCCGGAATTATCGAGACTGATTGAAATAGGCCGATCATCAATGCGTTTTTGGGAGTGAGGGTAGAGGGAGTTATATGAGTAGTTTTTTTGTGATATTTCTCAAAGAGAATGAGCACGAGACCACCCAGAAACAGTGATGCTGCAGTAATCATAGAATTTTCCAATAAAACGCTTTTGATAAATGGATAAAGCGTGAATCCTACGATAGCCGTGGGTAAAAACGCGGCGATAAGCGGCATCCATAATTTTTTGTTGGTAAGAAGTGTTTGTGTGTAGAGTGTCGCGACGGCTAGGATTGCACCGAGTTGGATGATAATTTCAAAGCTTTTTGCAAATTCGGTTTGAGGAATGTCAAATATCTTCGCCGCCAATATCATATGACCAGTGGATGAAATAGGTAAGAATTCAGTGACGCCTTCAATGATTGATAAAATAATTGCGTGGAGAATGGTCATAGGTAAATGATAGCAGATTGGTATAATAGGGATATGGTAAAACTTAACGCAAAACAATTACGAGTGGCTCAGCCTGATAGCGAAATGTTGTCTTCGGTGAAGAAAAATCCGATTACGATAATTGTTGACGATGTGTTGGATACGTACAACGTCGGGTCTATTTTTCGTTTGGCAGAGGCAGTGGCGGTAGAGAAGGTATATCTTTGTGGTCAGACACTCACTCCTCCGAATTCGCGAATTAAAAAAGCATCAATTAATACATGGCAGTTAGTAGATTGGGAATATAAAGATACAGCAATTGAGGCAATTGAGGCATTTAAAAAAGCGCATCCGGATGGTTCTGTTTATGCGATAGAGCAGAATGAGAAAAGTATTCCGTTTCAATCGGTGAACTATAGACTCCCGATTGCAATTGTGATTGGGAATGAGACTGTTGGTGTTTCAAAAGAGGTGTTGGAAATGGTCGATACTATCGTAGAGTTACCAATGTATGGGATTAATGTGTCATTAAATGTCATGGTCTGCAGCGGCATAATTCTCTACGAAATCATGCGACAGCAAGAGCTCTTAAAAAGTAAAAAGTGAATTACTTTTATGATATAGCATCATGCTAACATGTTAGCATGCTAACATGTTAATATATTATTTAACAATATATATCTATGACTACTGTTTATCTTATCCGTCACGGAGAGCTTGAATACCCTAGAAATAATCGGGGTCAGCGGCTTCTCTATGGGCCGGACGTCCCTCTAAGAGCCTGTTTTAAAAGTTTAGGCATATTCTTTCGCAATGCGTTTGAG
>CAYIXE010000106.1:0-2626 GCA_964367095.1 uncultured Gammaproteobacteria bacterium
CCTATCCCAGGCACCCCAGGATAATTGTCTGATGGATCACCCGCAAGTGCTTTAAACGAAGGAATCAACTTTGGAGAAACGCCCAATCGTAACACCACATCTTTTTCACTATAAATCTTTCCCTCAGACAAGCCCTTGGTCGGCATAAACACAAAAACCTTCTCGTCTTCCACTAACTGCAATATATCCCGATCCCCCGTAATAATAATGACCTGATCAATTTCTTTCTTTCTATTTTCTGTTAACTGTTTACTCTTTACCTGCTCCGCAATCGTCCCAATCACATCATCTGCTTCAAATCCGTCACATTCATATATTGGTATTCCAAACGCCTTCACAACATCGTGTACTAAAGGGATTTGACTGATAAAATCATCGTCGAGCTTAGGCCGTTGTTGTTGATATTGAGGATACATTTCTTCGCGAAATGTAGGCCCCGGCCTATCAAACGCCACTACCATATGAGAAGGAGAAAGGTCACGATGAATTTTTAAAAGCATCGAAATAAATCCATACACAACACTCACTAACCTTCCGTCTAGGGATCGCATCGGCGGCATCGCATGATATGCACGGTGAATGATGGCGTTTCCATCAATGAGTGTCATTCGATTCATGAGGGTATTATACAATTCTTTTCTTTGGGCCACCCATGAGCTGTTCAAATTCTTCGGATTCAACTGTTTCTTTTTTGATAAGTGATCCAGCTACAGCATTCATATCTTTCACATGTTTTTTCACCAGTGCTAATGCTTGTGCATAAGCGGTATCTATCAATTTTTTCACTTCCCGATCAATCAACCCCTGCATTTCTTGAGAAATTTGTGCTTGTTCATAATATCCTTTTCCCCATGCGGTAATATCTTGCTGCGGACCAAAATTTATAGGACCTAAATCACTCATGCCAAATTCCATCACCATAAACCGGGCGATACGTGTGGCTTGATCTATATCATTTGATGCACCGCTGGTCATTTCTTTAAAAATCACTTGTTCGGCCGCTCTCCCTCCCATCGTCATGGCAATCTCTTCGAGAAGCTGAGACTTCGTCTCATGCAGCCTGTCTTTCTCTGGCGGAGACATTGTGTATCCCAATGCCATGCCGCGGGAGACGATAGAAATTCGATGTACCATATCCAAATGCGGACTGTAATAATTAACTATCGCGTGACCTGCCTCATGATATGCCGTCATCTTACGATCCAAATCACTTTGTAATCTCTTTTTTTCAGGTCCTAACTTTACTTTTGTGGCAGCCTCTTCTATATCTGCCATATCAATTTCTTTTTTCTCGCCTCTCGCTGCCATAATTGCTGACTCATTGAGCATATTCTCAATATCAGCGCCAGAAAATCCGACCGTTCTCTTGGCCACTTTGTCCCAATTAACCGCTATCGCATAAGGCTTGCCTTTGGCATGAATTTTTAAAATATCTTTTCTTCCTTCTATATCTGGCAGATCAAGTGTGACGCGGCGATCAAAACGTCCGGGTCTTGTGAGCGCTGGGTCAAGCAAATCTCCACGATTGGTTGCAGCGACCACAAGCACTGCCGTGTTTAGTTCAAATCCATCCATCTCGACTAAGATTTGATTGAGGGTTTGTTCACGTTCATCATGCCCGCCCATCACACCAGCGCTGCGCATACGGCCAATTGCATCTATTTCATCAATAAATATTATGGCAGGCGCATTCTTTTTGGCCTGCGCGAAAAGATCGCGGGCACGAGCCGCTCCCACACCGACAAGCATTTCCATAAACTCACTGCCTGCTATGGAATAAAACGCAGTCTTTGCCTCCCCTGCCATAGCTTTGGCAAGAAGTGTTTTCCCAGTTCCTGATGGGCCCACAAGAATCACTCCTTTTGGCGTCCGCGCACCAAGTGCTTTGTACTTTGCTGGATTTTTGAGAAAATCAACGACTTCTTCTAGTTCTTTCTTCGCTTCGTCTACCCCTGCCACATCCGCAAACGTTACTTTCGGCAAATCTTTATTGAAAATGCGGGCTTTTGACTGACCGAAAGAAAATACGCTATCTTGAGCACCCCTTGCTTGCCGAAAAATAAAAAGAAAAAATACGACCGTGAGAATAAATGGCAGGAGATTTGAGATAATCCCCACCCACATCTGACCAATACTCAAGTCTTTTATCTTAATCTCTACCGATTTAGGATCGACGCCTGAAGCTTCAAGAAGTTTAATCAATGAATCCTGCGGCTCTTTGTGCGACACATATTTTTTATCATCCTTATACGTGGCGACGAGTTTAGATTCTTCTACTTCTATCTTAGAAACTCTCAAGTCTTTAATATCAGTGATAAGAGTGGTAAGTGGTTTTTCATCAAGAAGCCCGGCTTGACTAGAAAAACTCCCAATAAGTGAAAACACCATAAAAACGACAAAAAGCCCAATGAAAATATTTTTAAGGTTAAGCTGAAGCTGCATCTGAAAAAGTTTTTTCGTTCCTTTTCCATTTCCGTTTCTTTTTACTGGGTGGGAATGTTTCTCTGCCATACCAAGTAGGGAAATTTCGACCTTTGCTCTTTACGCTTTCGAAACTTCAATATCTTTATTTTGTTTTATTACAATATATTCTCATTCAGATAGATCAATATTTCGAGCAAAGGAA
>CAYIXE010000107.1:0-2612 GCA_964367095.1 uncultured Gammaproteobacteria bacterium
CTACTGGAAAACCAAGTTTTCACGCTGAAAGCCACCGTTTATTTTACTTAAACTGCCATATACTTTACCACCTCCTTTCACCATAAAAAAAACCCCGTTTAGCGGGGTTCTGTTTGGATTATAAGTAATTAGTTAGTTACCAACCCAATGAACCCCCTTTGGAGGTAAAACAGAAAAAACAAAATATTTTTTGGATCGCCATATTTATATTATTTTATCACTTTATGATTTATTTGCAATGGTTTTTTTCAAGTCCTTTTGTTTTATAAGATTTGTATGGATTGTCTTCCAATTTTTATTATTCTGAAAACAATTACTACAATACACAGAATTTTGAATTTTGTACCAGCCAGATACGTTGATTATGTCCTCGTAAGTGATTTCGTTGTGACAGATATCACAAAAGTACTTTGTCATGAATTCATCTTAATTCACTGTCCTTATTTCGTCAACGACAGCGGAGAAGGCTTCCGGATGCTCTGTAACTAAGTAGGATAATGATTTGCGATCCAGTTCAATATGATTTTCCTTGAGTTTATGAATGAACCCATTATACGAAAGCCCTTGAAGTTTAACAGCCTGAGAAATACGAGTAATCCAAAGTTGTCGAAAATCGCGTTTTCGATTTTTTCTTCCTGCAAATGCGTATTCACCTGCGTGAAGATGTGCTTCAATTGCCACAGAAATCAAACGGCGCTTGGTCATCCGATAGCCTTTGTTTGCTACAAATATTTTATTATGCTTAGCTTTACTGGTAACTCCTCGGGTAACTCTCATAAATTCTCCTTAGCCGCTATATGGCAAAAATGACTTGATGTTTTGTACGAAATTTTGTGCCAATTGCTTTGGGTTATCCTGACGTCTTTGTCGGACTTTGCTCTTTTTTCTGCGCAAATGACGTGAACCCTGCACTCTGTGCATGAGCTTGCCTGTCGCGGTTACTCTAAACCGCTTTGCAACCATCTTTTTTGTTTTCATTTTCGGCATATTATGTTTCCTCTGTTGTTGACTTTTTTTCTTTTACCACCATTGCTGCTAAACTTCTGCCTTCCATGCGTGGTTCTCTCACTAACTTCACGATACCTAAGTCTTTTATGAATCGATTCAAAACCTCAAAACCAAATTGCTTTCGTCCTAATTCTCGACCTTTGTACAGTACCGTTATTTTAACCTGATTACCATCAGCGAGAAATTCGTTCGCTCGCTTGAGCCTGGTGTCAAAATCGTGCTGTCCGATAAATGGTCTGAGTCTAATTTCCTTAACACTGACGTTTTTTTGTGTTTTTTTGCTTTCGCGTTCTTTTCTGGCTTCCTGATACTTAAATTTTTTGTAATCAATGAGCTTTGCCACAGGTGGTTTGGCATTTGATGAAACTTCTACGACATCAAGCCCCAGCTCTTTTGCTTTCTGTAATGCCTCGATTTTCGAAACAATGCCGATTTGTGCGCCTTTATCATCCAGTAGCCGAATAGTCGGACTTTGGATCTGATAATTGATTTTATAAAACTTAAGTTGTTTTCCTTTCAATCTCGTCAGTTAACTTCGCGATAAAATCACTAAGGGACATGCCCTTGAGCTCTTCACCGCTTCTTGTACGCACAGAAAGTGCATGTGATTGCACTTCCTTGTCTCCAATTATAGCCATGTATGGCGTCTTTTGCAATGTGTGATATCGTATTTTAGCTCCCATTGGCTCACCTTTCATATCTGCCTCCGCACGAATTCCTACTTTTTTTAATTCATCTGCTATTTTCTCTGCTTCTTTGTTGTGTCGCTCGGCAATAGGAATTACAGCTACCTGTAAAGGTGAAAGCCAAAGAGGAAATGCGCCTGCATACTGCTCAATAAGAATTGCTAAAAATCTATCGACAGATCCTAAAATAGCCACATGAAGAACAGCTGGAGCCTCTTCTTTGCCGTTTTCATTTATATAACGCAAGTGAAAATTTTCCGGTTGCACGAAATCTAATTGACACGTCGTTAATTGCCACTCGCGTCCAATTGCGTCTTTGACCACGATATCTATTTTAGGTCCGTAGAATGCCGCTTCCCCTTCACCTACAAAATATTCAATATTTCGTCGTTTGACAGCGTCAACCAGTGCTTTTTCTGCTGTATCCCAATTTTTTGGTTCCCCAAGATACTTATCAGGGGTATTCGTATCACGTATGGAAATACGTGCTTTGAAATCCTTAAATCCAAAAATCCCAAAGACATGAAGGGCTAATTCAAGAATACGGTCGATCTCTTCCGCGATCTGACTATGCCGCACAAAAATATGACTATCGTCTTGGGTAAGAGACCGTACGCGAAGTAGTCCATTTACTTCCCCCGCTTTTTCAAATCGATAGACAGTCGCGTTTTCGGCGATCCGAAGTGGTAAATCTCGATAGCTTTTCGGACGTTCATTGTAAATTTGAAAATGATGCGGACAGTTCATGGGTTTTAAGACGAATTCTTCTTCCTCAAGCTTCATAGGATTCATCATGGCATCATATTTTTGCCAGTGGCCAGATTGTTTGTAGAGATCACTTTTCGCAATATGCGGCGTCCAGACGAATTTATAACCTCTTGCTTCTTTTTCTTTCATGATCCACTGCTCAAGTTCACG
>CAYIXE010000108.1:0-2608 GCA_964367095.1 uncultured Gammaproteobacteria bacterium
CGCCAAACCTCACGCGAGGAACAGAAAAATTGTTCCAGTAGTCAGCGTAGGTCCAATGATTGTCGCTAATAATTAGAAAGGAATGATAGAGGACAAAGAGAACAAGGGAGAGGAGTGCTTTGTGTTTGTTTTTCAAAATAAGGAGAGCTAATTTGTATGCGGAAAGACACAAAAAAAAGGTCCAGATAGCGATTGTTATCTGATAGGCAGGAATTGCGGGTATACCGAAAAGGTGAAAGAGGCGGCCGGTGAGCACGTTTGACCATCCGATAAAGGTATCAGCTGTGATTTCTGATGAATACAAGTTTGTGGTAGTAAGAAAGCATGTCGCTCCTTGCGTAAATTGAGAGAGATAGTAAAAGTAGTCATCGGCGTGATGGACGGTGCCTAAGAATACTGTGTCGGAAGATGCTTTTTGAAAACCAACGATAGACGGAATCATGTTTTCAACTGTAGCCAAGAGCGAAATGAGGATGACAAGAAAAAGATGCATGGGTATATTGTCTCATGTAGGATTGTTCTTGACAATTATCATAATTATGTATATATTTGTACATAGATATGATGCCAATGTCGTTAACTACTATTTCTGACCTTCGATTTAAAACAAAAGCAGTGCTTGCGAAAGCATTAAAAGAACCAGTGGTGGTCTTGCATCGTGCAATTCCTAAAGGTGTCATTCTTTCAATGGCTGATTATGAAGATTTGACGAGTACACTCGAGGATTATTATCTTTCTCTTCGTGCAGAAGAGTATGAGAAAGAGAAGAAAAATTCTGTAGATTGGATGATGGAAAAAGAATTACGAAAACGATTGAAAGCTGAGTAATTCATGTATCAGGTGCGTTATCATAATCGTGTGGAAAAATTCTTGGGGAAAATACCTAAGAAGGAGATGCTTAAGCTTCTTTACAAAATATCGCTTCTTGCCAAAGAGCCATTTGCTCAAGCTTTGGATATAAAAAAACTTGCGACTACGAAACATTCGTACCGTCTACGAATGGGAACTTTGCGAGTAATCTATGAAATAGATACCCTCACAAAGAGAATATATATTCATGAAATTGGATTTAGAGGAAGTATTTATTGAAATAGATGCTACAAAATATCGACGCTATAGCGTGAAGATTTTGTAGTGCTTCATTCCCAAACGTAGTTTTGTATGTCTATGATATTAGGCTTCAGATAGGTAGAAGACTCAAACATTGCAGCTATGGTATGAATGTGTTAGGTTATTTTGGGAGAGAAAAATGACAGCAGTATATTTAGAAGTATTATCAGAACGTCAGGCAGTGCAACGGATTGGTCCACAATATGAGGGATACAAACATGACGTAGCCGTTTTTGGAGATGGAAGCGATACCATAAGCTTAGATTATAAACGAGAAGAAATTGAGAATGATTATTGCCTATATTGTTCTCATAATCCTTTGTTTCTTCCGACTGCTCGATGTACTGGGGTATTTATTGAAGAGGTCGATGGTGTGCCGCAGGCTATAGCTGAAGCTCCACATACGTTATTTACCAGACGGAACGCACTCGCTTGTTGTAGAAATAGGGATGTAAAGTGGTAAAAGAGGTTTGTAATTCTATTTTTTTGTCCATGTAACTGAATCAACGAGTTTATCAAAGACTGTCGGTTCAAAGAGCTTACCGCTAATCCAGATAATAAGATTACTATCCGCGGGGACTTCAAAAAAGACGTGGTCGTAGGGGATTTTTCCATTTTCATCTAGATATTTGGCTCTGTAGCCTTTAAGCCCCTTTGTGTTGGTAAAAGCGGTGACAGATGAAACGCCCGACCATCGGTAATCTTTGTGCCAGTTTTGAGCGTAATCCATGGGCTTTCCAATGTATTCCTTTTTGTTTATGGTTGTGAGATTTTCAACTCTGAAAAATAAATTTTCTTCTGGCCTCGTATTGCCATAAAAGATTGTGACTCCATCAAATGGATCATTGGTGAATACACCAAGGGAAAGTGAATCCGGATATGAAAACGAATACGGGAATAGTTTTCCTTTATTTTGTACCCATGTGGCATCATTAGATACGGGGATAACGCGTGCTTCTAACCCTGAAAAGCGGATGTCCGGCTTTCCCGCTGTAGGAGTAGGACCCAAGTAGGTGCCGCCTGCGGGCAGGACTATTTGTCCTTGTTGTTTTTTGGCATTGGAAAAAGAAAAGATGACACCAGAAATGAGGAGGGCACTTATAGTCAGGGCGATTCCTATCGTTTTTCTATTCGGTATATCTTCCATACTAGAGAGTATACCAGATTATTATTATGTACGATTGATGTATCGGCCGATACTCAATTCGTACATACTTAAAAATTTTAACATGTATGGATAAGGAGGTGTAAGGAGAGATGGTTTAAGGGGAGAGATGGTGTAAGGAGAGGTGGTGTAAAGGGAGATCGTGTAAAAAGAGATGGAGTGGAGAGGCTTTCATACACAGCTATTCTTTTGGAGCGTCCCAAAATTTTTTCCCTGCGGCGTCCCAAGGCAAGCGGTGTTCATCGGGCTGATCCTTATCAAACTGATTGCTCACAAAATAGTAGACGTTTGCTTTTTTCCCTGAAAAGTTTACTGCACCATGAGCTACTCCCC
>CAYIXE010000109.1:0-2437 GCA_964367095.1 uncultured Gammaproteobacteria bacterium
CCACCTGTATACGCTGGTCTGCTGAGCCTTGCACAAATTTACTGCCGCCGGTAAACCCTAAAAGATCGGCATTTGGCTCAAGTGCCTCTATCGCACGATCAGCGGCATCAAGCGCTGCTAAGCCCGCATTGACGACATGAAATCCATCAGTAATATATCTTCCTAAAAATGGTATATACGATAAGGGCTTCACTTTTGAGTATTCCTTTGAAAGTTCAGTAGCCTTGATACGCGTTTTTGCTAATCCATCTTTCGTAGCGAGAAGATCTTGATTTTTCAACGCGTCAGCAGTTTGCCGTGCGAGAGGTAAAGCTTCTTTCGCTTTCGCAATCACTCCACGAAGAGGTAATAACATGATGCCAACAATCACGACGAAAATAATAAAAACGAGGAGTGGAATACCTATAAACTTCCACGAAAATTTGCGCTTCTTTGGCATTTGAGCAATTTGATCAGGCATGGTGTCAACTTCTATTTTTTTCAATTCTGTTTCCATACGTTCTATTGTCTCGGTTAGAAGAGTAATTTGTCAATACAACTCTCTTACACGGCGCCCTTGCCATAAATCATAGCCCACGGACTTTTTAGAATGATAACAATATCAAGAAGAAGCGAACATTTTTTGACGTAATCAGCATCAAGCTTGATGCGTTTATCAAAGTTTACCTCACTTCTTCCCGACACCTGCCAATACCCCGTAATACCAGGGCGCGCTGAAAGCACAATTTTTACCAACTCTTTGGTATGAGGATACTTTCGCTGCTGCTCGATAAGCTCATCAGGATAATATGGACGAGGTCCTACTAAACTCATGTCCCCAAGTAAAACATTCAAAAATTGCGGAATCTCGTCAAGCGAATGCTTCCGGATAAACTTGCCGACGGTCGTGACTCTGGGATCTTCCAATAGTTTATAACTATTTCGCTTATATTCCTTATATAAAAGCTTTAAGGCAGGATCTGTACGCAACTTTTCATGAGCATTTACAATCATTGAGCGAAACTTATACAGTTTAAACGGCCGACCATCTTTACCTACGCGCTCTGGTGTATCGGCAAATATGGGACCTGGAGAATCTAATACGATAAAAAGTGCGACCAAAAGACTTATGGGTAAAAAGAACAGAAAAAGTATCACACTCCCCACTAAATCTATACACCGCTTAAAAATGGTATACCACATAATATTTAGGTAAGATGATCGTTGTCGGTCCCTTGCATCGACTCTACAAGCTTTTTCACTTTCGGTACTGACGTTTTTTTACAAATCAACAATACATCTTTCGTATTTACAACCATTATGCCGTCAAGGTCAATTGCTGCTACCAGCTGATCTGTGTAATTGTACACTAATGTATCATTAACCTCTGTAAGCATCACTTTTCCCTGAATAACATTTTTATCTTCACTTATCTCCATTGATTCCTTCAGCGCTTCCCAAGCACCGATATCACTCCACTCTATATTCTCAGTGATTACAAGTGCGTCTTTCGCATCCATCTTTTCTAAGATAGCATTGTCAAAACTGATTTTCTCTAAGCTAGGATATATGTCGTTTAATACTGCATCAAACTTCTCTGTACCATAAGCATCTGCAATTTTTTGTATACCCATAGCCAAATTTGGAGCGAACCGTTCATATTGAGACCAAAGAAATGCTGGAGTCGTGACGAAGTAACCCAAATTCCACGCATGATGCCCACTCTCAAAATATTTCTTCGCTATTTTTGCATCCGGTCTATATTGAAAATCTATAAAGCGGTGAAAAGATACCCCGTCTTTTTGTACAACTTCCTCTCCATAGGATATCCAGCCTAAATTTTCACTCGCGAATCGCGGTTTTTGTGAAACGAATATTATTTTTTGCGGATCTTTTGATACAATCTCGCCAGCTTTCAAAAGAAGTTTTCGAAACAACTCTTCTTTCTTCACCAAATGATCGCTCCATAGTATGACCATAGGCTCTAAGGGGCTCTCTTTTTGCAATATTGCGGTCATAAGTCCAACAGCTGGCCCCACATCTCGAACTTCAGGCTCACCTATAACTTGTAATTTAGGGACTTCTGGTAATTGTTTCGATACTATGGATGTATACGATTTACCTGTAGAAACATAAATATCTTTAAAAGAAAAATCAGGCAACAACCGAGATGCTGCCAGCTGCAATGTCGATTTGTCTCCGACGACATTCTCAAACTGTTTGGGTGATTTTTTACGCGATAAGGGCCACAATCTCGTCCCGACGCCGCCGGCAAATATTATTGCTTTCATACATTTTTCCTTCCTTCTCCTACAAGTTCTTGCACGACACATTTCACCTCTTGTAAAAACCGTTCTTTTGAAAAAAGAGCTGCCTGATTTTTACAATCATCAGGCTTTATGATTGAATGCTCAAATACATCAATAGCTTTTTTAATTGATTCCACAGACTGTCTTTC
>CAYIXE010000110.1:0-2432 GCA_964367095.1 uncultured Gammaproteobacteria bacterium
CCCAGACCGAGATGTTGTGATAGTTGCCATCTTTAAGAATCGGGATAATCCAGTATCCGAGAAGCAGTAAGACCCCTCCATAGAGGAGCAATAGTTTTTTTCCGTTATCAAAAAAGAGAGTGAGTATGTCCTGCATAATTCGTTTATTTGTACTATTGAAACCTTGTAAGAACAGATGAAGTGGTTCAGAAATAGCTATGATGCCGATGCTTATAAAGGAAATAATTCCGATACCTAAATGGCCGGCAGTAGTGGTGGTGAGAAAAACGATTGAAAATAAAGCGTCCGCAAATAAATTTTTTTGAGACGCTTGGTTACTATATTCTAAATCATTTGTTGCCATCTCCTTCGCTAAATGACGTTCCTTATTTGAAGTAAACACTCTCGATAATCCAATACGGAACGTCAGTTCTCTAAAAAATTCTTTGCTTCCGCATTTATTATTTACTAGGAATTTATATGCGTATGCTAATGTTAATGGCAACCAGATCATGGCAAAGAGTTGACTAGACAATCCATATCCTCTAAAAAGAAATGATGGAGGATCCAGTCCATACAATCCATCTGTAGATATCTGTGAGGCGATAAGTGCACCAATGCCCGCAGTAATCCATGATAATTTTATGATTCGCAATGCGAGAAAAAGAGAAAGTGGGAAGAAGCTTAGCAGGAGATAAATTACCCAGTGGTAGAAAGTGAACAGTGAACAGTGAACAGTGAACAGTGATAAGAACCAAGATGAAAGACGATACAGAGCGACGATAACGATTTGCGGTATATGAGTGTAGTAGTAGGGGAGGTTATATCCTTGCGCCCAGTTGGGGACCCAGTGATCCACCAGAAATGATAAATGACAAACCTGCCTGCCGGCAGGCAGGTCCCAATATTCAAATTTGGATGAACAAGTTTTGTTTGCAAAGTCCCATATTTGGTTTGTCCTATCAACTAGAGCAAACTGAAAGGTATTATCGTTGGGATCCAGTTTCGCCGTCGGCTCTAACCGATATACCCACAGGTTAAACCCTATGGCAAAAAGGAGAAAAATAATTCCGATTATTTTTTCAATATGTTTCATATTTCTTTTTGTCATTCCCGCGTACGCGGGAATCCAGAGTATTATAAACTGGATCCCCGATCAGGTCGGGGATGACGGGTTAACTTTTACGGCCAAAGTGTTGGCCGTAGCCAATCCGTATGATCATCATAGTTTTCGTCTCCTGCATCGTTTGTTTTTAGGGTGAGATTTTTAACACCGGAAATATCGACACTGGCATGTCGCGGTAGATCAAATCGTCCCATTTTTTCTGAACGAAAAAGAAGTGCGTCATCCCCATAGATTTCAAATAGAGCACTTGCCTTTGTCCCTGATTCTGTATCTATACCATAATCTGTTTCAAATCGGGAAAAGTTTTTATTGAGAGAATACGTATATTTGGAATTGGCATGCGACCCAAGACCATGTTTATAAAACGCATATTGGACGGATAATCGCGTCCATTTGTTTGGTCCGCCAAATGAGCTTTGGACTGTCTTGTCAGTCTGCCTTGTACCATAGGCTTGTTCACTTATAAAAGGGGTGAGTTTTGTTAAAGATACAGGCTTTTTTGTGAACAACGGGAGATTGAGAAAGAAAATGCCTCCTACAACCAGAATAATGCTAAATGCTAAATGCCAAATGCTAAATATTGAAGATCTGATGAGGGTAAAAAGAAATACGCCAAAGAGACCAAGAAGAATATACGACGTACTGATGGTGAAAAATGGCTGGGTCAATAGCGACAAAAAGGGAATACCATTATTGGGATAATTAATAATAAGGGCGGTATGGAGATTGTAGAAGTAGAAAAGAGTGAACAGTGAGTAACAAATAGTAAATAGTTTAAAGTTTTTTAGAAGCATAGAAGTTTTGAGGCTTAGAGAGTTTAGTAAAAATGGACTCCAAAGAAGCAGAAATACCGAGAGGGGAAAAGCGTATCGATCGTGTGATTGGGTTTGGAAGAGAAAAAATGCTGCATTTACGATGATGAGGCCTTCAAGAAATGTTTTTAGACCAAATTTGTCTAATTGGTCAAATTTGACGAATAGGACCAATTGTCTTAAGACGGCAAACAGATAAAAGCCGGAAAAAATAAGAAGTCCGACCGTTTTTGCGTTTACCATGCCAATCACACTTAATTTGTCTGACGTAGCCATCCCCTTTGCCCCTGTGACAATCCACCAGAGGTTATACGCGTTTAAACTCATCCATGGGAAGTAGTCGTAATTTTCAGTAAGGGATGCAAAAATGCGATCGGAATTTCTCGTCAGAATAAATTCAATGTTTAATCCCACAAAGCTTGTGAGAGCGCCGGCAATTGCTTGCACCAGAAATTTGAAGCCGCCATATTGGAACGCAAAAAGAAAAAAGAGAGGCGCATAAATCATATTTTGCA
>CAYIXE010000111.1:0-2401 GCA_964367095.1 uncultured Gammaproteobacteria bacterium
CCGCCGGTTTTAGGATCCATCAATACGACAGAGCCTTCTTTCGCACCATATTTCTCCATGCCTTCTTTTAGCCTACGCTCAACGATTTCCTGCACTGCCTTTTCAGTCCACAACACGAGTGTCCTGCCATTTTCCGGTTCTACCCGTTGCTGTTCTCCGATAAGAATGGGTGATCCTTTTGCATCTTTCTCAAGCCGCAGCTTGCCCGAAACCCCTTTTAACTGCCGATCATAAAACCCTTCTAACCCAAAATATCCATGATCAGCGCCATTCACATCAGACCCTACAAATCCTAACATATGAGCAGCCGTTGAAGCTTCAGGATACAATCGAAGAGGCTCTTTCTCAAACCCTAATGATGGGAGGTTTAATGCCCGAAGTGTCTCAACCGTCTTACCATCTGCCTTTCGAACAAGCAGCGCCCACACACTTTTGGGATCTTTTACCTTATCAAACACAACTGCTTGCTCAAGTCCCAGTATGGGTGCTACTACCCGCGAAAATTCCCGCGCGTCAGTAATGCGCCGCGGCTCAGCAAATACAAGATAGGCCGGCTTATTGACGACGATCTGATTTCCATCCCGATCAAGAATAGATCCGCGTATTGAAGGAAGCTCAAACTCAATAAAATGCTGGAGAGATGCCTCGGTTTTTAATCGGTCACTTGAGAGTACTTGCCAGTAAAAAAGCCGCAACACTACACCTAAAAATCCGATAATAATGGCAATATAGACGACAGTTGCACGGTGATTGATCATGGAGAAGTTACGCCAAGCGCCACAGAAAATTGCGGTGTCAAAGCGATGATTTGATCTTTGCCGGGCGCCTTAAATCCTAACGTTTCAGCGCGAACTCGTAGCCTAAGAAACGACGATGAAGAAGCTACTTCCGTCTCAAGCAACTCTTGAATGTCGTTTTCTACTGACAATTCATTATTTAAATATCCCAAGTCTTTACCAAGTGTTGCTAATTCGTTGGAGATTACAATTTGGTAGATAACAAGTGCTACCGCAGTAATCGGTAAAACATATAGAAGTATTTGGACTATTCTGTTCATATTTTTTCAGCTACTCGAAGTTTGGCACTTCGTGATCGTTTATTCTCATACACTTCTCGCTCTGACGCGATAATCGGATGTTTTGTCAATACTTTCCATCCTTGGCCTTTCATATATTGTTTTACAATCCTGTCCTCGAGTGAGTGAAAACTTATAACAACCAGTCTTCCCTCCGGTTTTAGTATTTTTCTAGATTGTTCTAGTGCGCTTTTTAGACTCTCCAGCTCATCGTTTACTACTATACGCAACGCTTGAAATACCCGAGATAATATAGGCACTGCCTGCTCTTTAGAACCGGCAACATCCTGTATCACCAAAACCACATCGCCAACTGTTTCGATTTTCTTTATTTGACGGGTGCGGCAAAGAGCGCGAGCAATTGGTAAAGCCAACTGTTCTTCGCCAAATTTTCCAATACACTCATATAAATCTCCCTCAGTCATTCGATTCACCAATTGGGCAGCAGTGTCTCCATCTCTTTGCGACATTCGCAAGTCTAATGGAGCATCGGTGAATCGGTAACTAAATCCTCGCTCTGGCGTATCGAGTTGATGGCTCGAAACACCTAAATCAAATAAAATCCCATCAATGTGCAAAAATCCATTCTTTTTAGCTATCTCTTCTAGATTTCTAAAGTTTCCCTGAACCAATGTGTAGTTTTTATACTCCTTTAACCTCTCTTTTCCTTGTGCTATCGCCTCAGCGTCTGTATCAATTCCCAAAACGACTCCTCCGACCTTTAGTATTTCCTCTGTGTGTCCAGCGCCGCCCAATGTCGCATCAATATATTTCTTACCCTTAGCAACGTGTAACGCCTCTATCACCTCGGTTTTTAATACTGGCGTGTGATAGTCGCTCATTCTGCTCCTAACCGCTTCTGGTACTCTTGCCAACGCTTTGTATCCCAAAGTTCGAAATGATCTCCGGCGCCAACCACTTTTATGTCGCGTACAATAGTGGCATAGGCCTTCAATGTTTGCGGGAGAACAATTCTTCCAAGTTTATCCATCTCCACTTTTTCAGCTCCCGAAAACAAATAACGCCTTGTTTCTCTTGCCTTTTGATCAGTCACCGGTGTTTCAAGGTGCTTTTGTGCTTCGTTTTCCCAAGCTTTTATGTCAAACCCAAATATACATCCGTCGTACCCTCTGGCTAATACTATTTCCCGTGCCTCTATCTCTTGCCGTATCTTTCGTGGGAGCATGAGCCTGCTTCGTTCATCGAGTGCATGATCGTATTCTCCAAGGAAAAGTTTCATGCTTTTAATTTACCATATCTTCCCACTAGATACCATCTTTTCCCATTTTTCACGGAATGTCAAGCCCCCATTTCACAACCGACGCA
>CAYIXE010000112.1:0-2380 GCA_964367095.1 uncultured Gammaproteobacteria bacterium
CGTAAAGAAAAAAGACACGTCTTTTTTGATGCCGTGCTTGCCATTTCAAAAATGAAAAATATTGGAAAAAAGTACGAGCTTTCAGAGGATGATAAAATCATTTACGATTCATGAATGTACCACCTGCCATATTTCTGGATACAAGTTTCTTTAAGGCTTTATTAGATTCGAAAGACGACTTTCATAATAAAGCGAAAATACAATGGGGTTTATTCCGTCAGCAAGATGTTGATCTTGTTACCACAAATTACATCGTCGATGAGTCATTTACCCTTATTCGAATCCGATGCGGCCTATCGGTAGCACAAAAACTTCGCGGGATTCTCTATGAAGGAGCTGAATATATAAAAATGATTCGCGTGACAGTTGATGACGATGCGGGGGCATGGGCATGGTTTGAAAAGGATTGGAGTAAGCTGTCGTTTACCGACTGTGTATCATTTGCAGTCATGAAGCGCCTGGGGCTTACTGACGCGGCGACGTTTGATAAGCATTTTAAACGAGCAGGATTTACCGTTTACCCAAAGTAATCAGATTATTCTTATGCAAATTATTGCTGATCTTCAATTGCACTCCAGGTTTTCCCGTGCGGTGTCTCCAAAAATGACGATACAAAACATCGCGATGTGGGCCAAAAGAAAAGGGATTGGTTTAGTGGCCACAGGAGATTGGACACACCCTTCGTGGTTTCGGGAGATTGAGAAAGAGTTGGAAGACGATGGAAATGGATTATTAAAATTGAGAACGCAGAACTTAGAACGCAATGACCAAATAAAACAAAGCAGCCCATTATTTCTTTTGGCGACTGAAGTGTCTTCTATCTATAAACAAGGTGGGAAAGTACGAAGGGTGCATACATTAATTTGGGTGTCGTCTTTAGAGTCTGCGGCAAAAATTGCACGAGAGATGACAAAGAGAGGGTGTAATTTATTAAGTGATGGAAGGCCGATTATTGGACTAACGTGTATTCAAATCGCTGAATTGGTTTTTTCGATTGATCCAAAAGCGTTGATTATACCGGCGCATGCTTGGACACCCTGGTTTTCTGTATTTGGATCGATGAGCGGGTTTGACAGCATACAAGATGCGTTTGGTTCGTATGCTAATCAGATTTATGCTGTAGAAACAGGGCTTTCGAGCAATCCCAGCATGAACTGGCGGATCAAAGAACTCGATACACGTTCAATCGTTTCATTTTCCGATGCACATTCTGGAGTGAAATTAGGAAGAGAAGCAACAGTGTTTTCGTTCCCAAATGATGATATAAGTTTTGATGGTATTTCAAAAGCTATTCAAAATGTGCGATGTGATAAAAAATTGTCACATATAGCGTACACAATTGAATTTTATCCAGAAGAGGGAAAGTACCATTATTCTGGACATCGTACGTGTGGCGTACGGTATTCGCCGAAAGAATCAAAAGAGAAGGGCACGATGTGTCCTGTATGTGGAAAGACGCTTATACAAGGCGTCGAGCAGAGGGTAGGGGAATTGGCGGGGAGGAATGAAGAGAATCTACAAATTACAAATCTGCAAATGACAAATGGATATGTGGATAGGTCGATTCGAATGATTGGGAGTAAGAAATTTCCCAAGAGACCGCCGTTTGTGATGATGGTGCCTCTTATGGAGATTATTTCTGAAGTGATCGGATCACCGGTGACGAGTCCGAAAGTCGAGCGAGTATACACAAAACTATTACATGATGTTGGTACTGAATTTTATGTATTACTTCATGCGTCACTGCCCGATATTGAAAAATCTGCAGGAAGTATGATGGCAGAAGGCATTGACAGGGTGCGTAAAGGAGATATTTTTATCGATCCCGGATTTGATGGTGTGTTTGGCGTGGTAAAGATTTGGAAAAAAAACGAAGAAGGACTGGTAAGTAGGGCAAGGGAACAATTGTCGTTGACTCTTTAAAAACTGACGTGGTATGGTGGATATATTGCCCGCCACGATTTGCCTTTCGCCTTAGTAGATTTCTACTGCGGCTCAAGGAGCATTCGTTTGGCGGGTCCAAGAAACACTAAACTCATATATTCGTTAAGTGTTTCTAGGAAAGGGGGTGAGGAAAAATGGCAGTAACAATAGCAACAACGAAAAGCAATGAAAATATGATGGCAGCAGCCTCATATTTATTGGGATTTGTGACTGGAATTATTATGCTTTTAATTGAGAAGCAAAGTAAATTCGTCCGATTCCACGCAATGCAATCAACGCTTCTTTTTGGAGGCGTGTTTGTCGCAAACATCGCACTTGGGTTTATCCCAATATTAGGATGGCTCGTGGGGCTCTTTTTAAGTTTCGCAACGTTTATTTTTTGGATTTTATGTCTCTGGAAAGCGTTTCAAGGCGAAATGTATAAAGTTCCTTACGT
>CAYIXE010000113.1:0-2358 GCA_964367095.1 uncultured Gammaproteobacteria bacterium
TGACTACCGCAGCGCTTTTTATTTTAGGAGAAACAAAAAAAGAGAGCACGGTGTTGCTTGGAAAATCATGTTATTTTGAGACTAAACAGCTCATACGAAAAATGTTTGGAGACAGGATAAAAGAGATAGATGCTTCCAATATCAAAGAAGTCGCTGAAACTATTCGTCAATATGGTCCATCGGCTCTGTTTGTAGACACTTTAGGAAATGAACCGAATATGACTGTTGTCGACGTTGATTTGATGGTAAACGTTGTTTCAAAAGTAAGTACAAAACATATGCATGTTGTCATCGACACATCGGCTCGTGTAAATACCAAGCTTCTGTTTCACTCGTTGATTATGCCGAAAAATGTATCGATTATAGGTGTTGAGAGTTTGAATAAATTATTACAATTTGGTCTCGACCGTGTGACTGCAGGCGTCGTATGGGGAACCGGATTTAAAGCAATGAAGCTTTATGATTATCGAGACCATGCCGGGACCAATTGTCCTGATAGTACAATTGCGACCTTGCCGACTCCAAATAATAAATTTGTTTCTTTATATATGAAACGCATTAGTAGAAATAATGCATGGAGTGGGCCATTTCTTATAGTGACGTTAAAAAATAATACGAAAAGAAATTTAAATAATTTTGTATCACGAGCGTTAAAAATTGCAAAACAACGCGCTATTCCTTTGGTCTTTGGCACAAGTTTTGGATTAGCTACTACTCGAGTTTATGTGGTCGCCATGCATACGCAGTATGAAAAATCGTTCTTGAGGATTTCAGCAGGCACGGAAACACTTTGGGAAATAGAGCGGCTAAAAAAAATATTGGTTTATTCATAACGTATGGCGTCAATTGGGGAGAGGTCTGCTGCTTTTTTGGCCGGGAATACGCCAAAAATGATCCCAACGAGTGATGAAACGCCTACTGCAATCGCAATGGTCATCGGATCGATAGTTGCGGGGAAAAATTGTCGAACAATAAGCACAACTACGGTACTGATGAAAAGTCCAGATAAGCCACCGATAAGCGAAAGAATAATTGATTCCGTGAGAAACTGGGTGAGGATGTCGCTCTTGAGCGCACCTACTGCCCGTCTGATGCCAATTTCTTTAATGCGTTCGGTGACGGAGACGTACATGATATTCATGATGCCCACGCCGCCAACGATCAGTGATATGGCGCCGATAGCGACAAGGATACTATTCATCACGCCAAAAATTGACGTGATGGTTCCGAGTATTTCTGTGGCTTCTATAGCGGAGAATTCGTCAGTTTTGTATCGTTTGCCCAGTAATTGTTTCACTCTCTCTACGACAACGGGAACGCTCTTTTCTGATTGCGCTTTGATATAAAAGGAGACAAAATTTTTCTGTGGATTAAATTGTGTACTTGCGGTATAGGGGATATAGAGAAACGAATCCCAGTCTGGTCCGCCGAATCCACCGCCCTTAGCCTTTAGAGTTCCTATCACACGATATGCTTGATCACTGACTTTGATTGTCTTACCGATTGCATCAGAGCGATTGGTAAATAATTTATCAGCTATTTTGGGTCCGAGGACTGCGACCTTTGCGCGTTTGCCTACATCAGATTTATCAAACAATCTGCCCTCGTCTATTTCAAAGTTTCTTACGGGAAATATTTCTGCCGTGGTAGCAAAAATATCAGTAGACATTTCATCACCAGTTGTAGATACCTTTACTGTTTTTCTAAATACGCCGACGACTGTATTGGCTTCGCGAATTTTTTTGAGCGTCTCTAAATCCCGTTCGTCAAATCGGATACCGCCAAAGGAACTTGTTTTCAACCCAATACCGCCAAATTGGCCGGGGATGACATAGACTAAATTACTACCCAAACTAGTGAACTGATCTTTGATGTACACCTTAAGACCTAAGCCAAATGCTAAAAGAAGAATGACAGATGCAACGCCGATCGTGATCCCGAGAGACGTCAAGATCGTACGCACTTTGTTTCTGCTAAAGTCAAAGATTGCCGACTTTATGATAAAGAGTAAATAATTCATGTGACGACGTGACCATCTCTAATGTTTATTTGTCGTTTGGCTCGTTTGGCAATCGCGCCATCGTGGGTCACAATGACGAGTGTGATATGTTCTTTTTTGTTCAAATCGGTAAGAAGCGCAAGTATTTCTTGGCCAGTTTTACTATCCAAATTTCCGGTGGGTTCGTCAGCCAAGATAAGCTGCGGCTTCATCATGAGAGCCCTTGCTATAGCGACGCGTTGTTGTTGACCCCCTGATATTTTATTCGGATACGACTTCGCTTTGGATTCTATACCAAGTTGTGTGAGAAGTTCCATGCCACGCATTTTTGGGTTGAAGGTGAGTGGTATGTGTGAATA
>CAYIXE010000114.1:0-2319 GCA_964367095.1 uncultured Gammaproteobacteria bacterium
AGTATAGTACAGTCGCTTGCTATAGGATAGTTTGTGTGGTATACTCCTTGATTACTAAAGAGCATTTATATATTTAGTATGCAACGAGAAATATCAAAGCCAACATTAAAACAACATTTCACTAACGCTGTTACGGAAACAGGCGGGAGAGTACCCAATATACTTTCTAATGTGGCAATTGGTTTAGCCTATACCACAGCTGATTTAGCAGAAAGTAAGGCGTTTAGAACGGTAAGTGGTTGGATATTTGATGGAAGAGCACAAAAATTAGAGAAAGAGCTTCATAAAGCGGTAGAGAAACGAAATAATCATTCTGTAACACTATCTCCCGAGATGGATTCACAGCAAAAGAAAATGCAGAAGATGGCAGATGAACTTCAAATACAGCTCATTCGTGATGCACTTCGAACGCACGAGGCGGTTCATAGTGGGGTAGAATTTGCTGAAGAAGAGTTGTCTGATCAATTAGCTACGAAAGCAGGACAAAAAATTATTAATAAATATATAACTGGGTTTAAAGATACTCCATTAGGTGATGATAATACTCTTGGAGAACAAGCGTGGGAGAGGTCACGAAAACATTTGAATACATATGTAAAAGCACTAGCTGAAAATGTATCTGGATATGCAAATGCTGTCGTGCAAGTGTTTTTTGGTGATAAGTGGATAGGATTAGTTGATAAAGATGGGAAACCCAAAGAGTTTATGGGGATGTACATGGCGGAAAAATCGGCTAATTTCGTAAATCCGGGCAATACCGAGGCGGTGCTTAGGATTTTGAGTGATATTCCAGGAATCGGTAGGGTAGTTAGACCAGTGAAAGAAACAATGGATCATATTTTGGAAAATAATGCGATTGCTAAATATATCAATGTTGGGTTCAACAAATTTTTGCTTGGCTTCCATGTAATGAATAGTCGTGCGAAAGCGGTGGATAAAGCTACAGCTGCAATAGCTTCAAAGACTGGGTAAATTTCGTTAAAGGATTTTAGAGGAGATTAAAGGAGTCTAGAAGATTTAAGATCTAGATCTTTCGATCTCTCGACAAGCTCGGGACTCAGGATGACTGAAGACAGTCACTTGTTATAGGCTTCTTTTTCTGGTATACTTCATTATCGCCCCAATAGGGCCTTTTTTATGAATAAGGAATTTCACTACACACGCATTGAATTTCCAGCCACGGAGAAGGTGGTGGGAGCTTCTGTCAATCCAAATGTCGGTGTCATTGAGGGATTAAAGAGTTGGGAAGAGGAAAAGGTGGAAGCTACAAAAGAATCGCCAGTAGTCATTCCTGAATCATTTTTTGAAGCTCTCAAACGAGAAAGACCAGATGGTATCAATTGGGATCGGGTGGATGCGGCTGTGGAGGAATATAAAAGTTTGAAAAATGAGTTTGAATCAACTAAATCACAAGAGTTTTGGCGAAAGATGTTTGATAAAGGTGATCAGGAACTGTATAACAGAGAAAAAGGACCTGTAAAGTTTGATGCTATTAAGGAGGCATTTGCAAATCCAACTTCAAAAACCCTTGGTGAGCATATCATGGCGATTGATAAAGATTTTCGTGGCGGAAGAGATGCGGGTGCTGCGAAAGAGCGGTTGCAGAGAGTAGGTTCGTTATTGGGAGTACTTGTACTATTTACCGCTTTTGATTGGGGTACGAGCAAGGCAATAGAAGAACCATTTAATAAGATGTTTCCACTAGAGGGAAAGACAGACACTCAATATTTAGCTATGAGAGGTGCTTTGAAAAAAATTCTTGAGGTTATGAATGATAAATACGCTTCGGTATTGGGCAATATGTTGATAGAAAAGTTGACAGGGAAGCGGGGATTTATTCATGAAGTTGCAGACAAAGGAGCAGATACGATCACTGTGGGAATTGATGGATGGGATGATTGGGTTAATGGATCAACGCTTGAGAGTGCGCAGCGTATTCTTTTTCAGCTTCCTATAGCTGGAGCTCTTTTGGAGCAAGGATTAACACGACTATCTATGTTTCAAGAAAAATCAGCGCTTCATACTGTGACAGGAAAAATGATTTATATGGGGCTTGGTATATTCCTGAAAACAATGGGATCGGGAAAGAATAACGATAAATCGTTAGAAGCGGCAGCGTCATTGGCAACTTAGTACATAGTTATATTAAAAAATATAATAAGGGTATTGAATTCTCCGCTTGCGCGATAGAATAATCTTCTGCTACAATAGCATTTGCCTTTGTCCCGCATCTTGCGGGGGAATGCGGAGGCAATCACTTTTTCTATACATGAGAATCAATACATCAGACAAACTAACCGTAATTTGGACCCGTTTGCG
>CAYIXE010000115.1:0-2263 GCA_964367095.1 uncultured Gammaproteobacteria bacterium
AAAGGTGGGTAAGTTTATCCGTTATTGATAATCTTTGGATGGATCATCTGGATGCGATAGATGACCTGCGGGAGGGGATTGGACTTCGTGGGTACGGGCAACGCGACCCGCTGGTTGAATATAAAAACGAAGCGTTCTCTATGTTTGAGAGGCTGATGGGCGGCATTGATTCTGAAATTGTCGCGCGCATTTTTAAAGTCCATGTGGAGCTTTCTCCAAATCAGTGGCAATCCAATCAAAGTATCGCCACATCCGTATTGCCCACAGAAACGGTTATTTCAAAAGCCGCTAAGCGCATGCAAACAAATGCTGAAGCTTCAGTAAAAGCTCCAGTAGTTGTTCAAAATAAATTAGGCCGCAATGATCCGTGTCCTTGTGGTTCAGGACTCAAATATAAGAAATGTGGGTTAATAAATGCACCGCAGCACAAAAAATAAAAGTGGCTGTGTCCCACATAGTCCACCTTAGCAGGGCGAAGGAAGGAAAAAGTGTCATTATCCAAAGACGGGTTAAACAGTGGCGCGATTGTGGCGCGATTGTGGCGCGATTCGTGCTATAATACTCCTATATGTATACTCCGAGATTTACCATAACTCCACGAATGAATTCCGCGATTGCGGAAATTGAGCGATTGCGCACTGTCGTAGAACGAAGCAGGATTCTGCCCTCACGGGAAGTTGTACTACGCAAGCGCGCGTCCATTGAAGCCACACGAAGCTCGACGGGTATAGAGGGGAATCCGCTCAACGAACGCGAAGTCGAACGCGCCATTGAGGGTAATAGCATGGCCTTTTCTGGTCGATTTATTACTGAGGTGGTTAACTACAAAAGAGCCCTTTCCTATATCGAACGTTTATCAGATGGAAAAGACCAAATTTCAACGAAAAATATTCTTGCTGTTCATCGATTAGTGATGAACAATCTTCTTCCAAAAATGAAAACCGGCGTATTCCGTAAGACTCCAATTTACGTCGTAGATGTCATTGGTGGGAAAGATATTCTTCGATATACCGGTCCTGCGGCGGCTGCGGTGTCTGGTCTGGTAAACGATCTTTTGGCTTGGATTGGCTCGGATAGTCATAATCTGCATCCAGTTTTGGTGGCCGGCATTCTCCATTTTGAATTTGTCTCCATCCATCCTTTTACCGATGGCAATGGTAGGGCAACGCGTCTTTTAACATTGTTATATTTGTATCAGAAAGATTATGCGTTTCGTAGGATTTTGGTGCCTGACACATATTACTTTGAGAATAGGAGAAAATATTACGCGGCTCTTAGTAGGGCCAATACATATGCAAAACAACGGAGTGCCGATATTACGCCGTGGCTTGAGTATTTTGTTTCGGGATTTTTGACAGCAGCGCAGGAGATAACGGAAAAAATAACTGCAGTATCTGTTTCTGACAAAAAAGGGGAAATAGTAACTCTCACAGCGGACGATTACCGGATTGTCGATTTAATCGCCTCTCTGCGTAACGTAGGTATTAATGATATAGTACCTGCAGTAGAGCTACCCAAACGCACAGTTCAACGTAGGTTGCAATATCTTACCAATAATGGAATACTTCTGCGTATAGGCCTCGGGCCGGCAACAACGTACGCCTTGAAAGGCAAGTAATAAGGATTTTGGAGAAAATTAGTGTGAGGATGAGAGCAAATATATGAAATAAGCATTTCATCACGAGAGGTTTATTAGTATAAAGGGAGAGTTATATGGATGAACTAGAAAATAAATTTGTAGCGGTATTGAATAAAAAAATACCAGCAGGAAGTCTCATGAATGCGTTAGGTCACATGGCAGTAGGACTCGTTGGATCGTATCCTAATGCTAAAGATATGCGATTCGATTCGTACATAGATCAAAACGGTGGAGATCACAAGAGTATTTCTGATTATCCTTTTATAATTTTGACAGCTGATAATTCAAATTAGATTCGGACATTGCGACAAGGCATTATGGAAGCTGGAGTGCATTTTGTAGACTTTACCAGCACTATGACAGTTGGGACATATGCGGAACAAATAGAGCGAACAAAAACGACACCAGAAGCAGAACTCGAATATTATGGCGTATGTATGTTTGGAAATAAAGAAAGTATCAACGCTCTCACGAAAAAGTTTTCTCTTTGGAGATAATTTCTTGCGCGATATATTGCGCAATTATTGCGTGATTTTGATAGCTTGACAAGTATTACAACTAGATGTAGTATATGAAGTATGGCAACTACTTCAACTCAACGCGTGACACTTTTTTTGAATCCTT
>CAYIXE010000116.1:0-2238 GCA_964367095.1 uncultured Gammaproteobacteria bacterium
TCTGTAAGCCTTTTTAGTCCTTGCTGTACGAGCAACTCTGATTTACTATCCAAAGCTGACGTCGCTTCATCAAGGATGACAATCGGTGCGTCATGTAATATTGCCCGAGCGATTGCTAACCGTTGTTTTTGGCCTCCTGATAGTTTCACTCCCCGTTCCCCAATCATCGTTTCATATTTGTCCGGTAATTTCTCAATAAACTCAGAAGCATTAGATAGTTTGGCTGATTCTTCTACTTCTCTCTGGGTTGCATCTGGCTTGCCATAACGAATATTCTCGCCGACTGTACCGGAAAATAACAATGAGTCTTGAAACACAATAGAAATTTGGCGACGAAGCGACTCGCTGGTGATGCTTGCAATTGATTGATTTTGAATAGTTATATTTCCCGTGTGCGGCACATAATAGCGAAGGATCAGATTCACCAAAGTCGACTTTCCTTGCCCGCTCTCTCCTACGAGTGCTAACTTTTCACCAGATTTAAGGACAAACGAAATATCTTTTAGGACATCATCACCCTTTCCGTAGGCAAAAGAAACATGGGAAAAGTCTAGACTGTCATGCTTCGTCTTATGCTTAAAAACAAATTTTTTCGCATTATTTTTATCATAAATTTCTCTGGACTCTGAAAGCACTTCAAAAAAATCTTTGCTTCCTGCGTCTGCCTGTTGAATCTGTCCTATGATAAACGACATGGCAAACAAGGGAAACCGTGCTTGATTCACAAGCTGTAAAAGAAGGGTCATTTCTCCTATCGTAAATACCCCATGAAATGTTTCATAAAGAATATACGCAATAATCACAAATAAAATTACATTGAGTGCTATACGCCGATAAAAATCATAGATATGCCACTCTTTTGATTGATCTTTTGTAATTGCCTCGATATCACCGCGCGCCTTGCTAAACCGGCCATACTCAAAAAGTTCACCCAAAAACGCCTTCACTACACGAATGCCGGATAAACTCTCAAGAACTCTGCCTTGAGCTTGATCGGCAATAACATTTTTCTTGCCTTCATATTTCCCCCACGCCTGAGAAGATTTATGAGTTATCAATACATATATTGGGAACAAAACAGCAAGAAGCATCGCAACAATCGGTGAATAAAATGCAAGAATCACAATTGTAACCACAGCAGTAAGAAAAAACGGCAAGAAATTATTGGTGGCGTTTTGGATAAAATTGGTAATACTCGCTATCCCTCTGGTCATCTTGTTTACAAGATTTCCCACCGCGATATTATCAAAATATCCCACATCTAAATCCAAAACATGCTTATAGAACTTGACCGATAAATACGTTTGTAACTTCACCGACATAATGTCGCCTATCCACATCCCATACGCCGTAAGGCATGTCCCAATGACATCGGTGACAAGGAGTAATCCTAATGAGGTCACAATAGCTGGAAAATTTCCATCTCCTGACTTTACCTGTGTCGTAATAATATCGACGATATTTTTGAGAAGAAATGGTCCGACAAAGGACAATCCCGAAGATGCCAATATAAAGACACCCATGGCCACATACAACTTCCTAAAACTTGTAGTGAACTGAAATATTTTAATAATATTTTTCATGATGTTTATGCAATTGTAACAAAAAAAACTTGACAATATACTTGTAGTCATGGAAAATAATACTCATATGAATAAAAAAACAAATAATCTTTTATATCTGGGCGTTGCTGGCGGACTTATAATCATTGGGATCATAACAACGACCATTATCAATGCTGTCAAAAATTCTAATTCTGCCAGTGGGACTGATATACGGGCACGTGCCGCACAAACCAATACATTAAAGCTTACCGGTACCATCACTGAGGTGGTGGACATTGAAGGTATGCTGATTGTTTCCGGTGTGCAATTTGCAGATACATCCCGAAGCGGCGATACAAAAAATTATGGAACATGGAAAGTATTTGTACCGAACAACTTTACCATAAGTACCGCGACAGTAGGATCCCTCATTTCATTTACGATTGATGCGAAATCATTTAATATAAGCACAAAGAGCGTGTCCGCCTCGCAGATAACTATTGAGAAATAATGATCTCATTGACCCAATTCTAGTTAGCTACTTGTTCACGTGATATACTCTGATCCTAACTATGGCTCAAGAGGAAATAGAAGTATATAGAAGCTCCACGAAAAAAAGATCACTGCTGCAATTGGGTCGCGAAGTAAAACGTGCCATAAAATATATTGAAATTGAAACGGGGATAATTCTCTT
>CAYIXE010000117.1:0-2229 GCA_964367095.1 uncultured Gammaproteobacteria bacterium
GTGGTGCCCCAGCGAAGAGGGGAAGATCGACTGTCAGTGATGATAATTCCGATATTGGAAAGACCAAAACGCTTGACTACATATCCACGTATTCTGTTTGCTGATGCTTGAGGGTTTTTGGGCCAGAGAATATAGTAGCCATCCCCATTGGACTCATCGATGCCTGCGGTAGGGACGAGTAAATTGTGATTTATCGTAAGTGTGACGTCATACTTGCTTTTTGTGTGCGGGAGATAATACTCGGCTTCGTTTTGTATGAGCGTGTCTTTATTGACCGAACCAATTTTGACGATTCGTCCTTCGCAAATTGATACTACTTTGCTCGTTACAACGAGTACAGATTTTTCTTCAAGTGTGTGCATGCTCTTATCAAGAAGAGTGCCAATATCGCCTGTATCTTTCGTTACTCGATCTGTTTGTATGACTTGAATATTCATGGTTTTATCACCTGGTATATCGCGTGGAGTGTGCCGCTGTCATTTAATTTTTCTACACTCACTAATTGCAATTGTACCGCATAATCCTGCTCGGCAATAATATTTTTTCCTAAACCAAACATTCGAGGCTCGATAGTAAGATGGAGTTTATCAATAAGATTGTTTTTGAAAAATAATGCATTGACCTCTGATCCGCCCACTAGAAGCATTTTTGTATATCCTCGAGATTCTAAATTATGTACGAGTTTTTTAGGTGCTGTGTTTACAAATTCTAATCGGTCAGTGACTTCATTGGTACGATATTTTTTTGGATTTCTCGTAAACACAATTCGTAAAACGTTATTTTGCAGTTTCATGCGTTTTTTGTTTGCCAAATATGTTTCACTCCCCATGACGATGAGATTATGTGTTTGTTTCAGCGAAGAAAATAATGTCTGATCTTCTGTAGAAGACCAGCCCGTCTCGTCGGGATCATCACTGTGTGTGATTTTTCCATTGACAGTAGAGACCATAATAAGTGTGATGTGCATATGTTAACGACTGATAAGCTGTTCTTTTTCTGCGTGAGTCAGCTGTTTTATAGCATATTCACGCTTGAGTGCGTCGCTTTTTGAGGGAAATGTTTCTGTATAAACGAGCGTAACAGAATTAAATGATCGCGTGTATTTAGCTGCGCGTGATTTTTTACTTTTATGCTCCTGAAGTCTCACACGAAGATTGCTTGTTTGCCCAACGTAGAGCGTATTGCCGGAAGTGCGCAGGATATAGACGAAATAGTTTTTAGGATCCATGGGTGAGTAGGTCAGTGAGAATAATTTTGAGGTCATGAATACTTTTTTCGTTTTGTACAGATCCTGCGAATACGTTCTTTTTCAATGGTTTGAATTTTTTGATAGCTATGTTGATTGCATCTTCATCGACCAAATCAGTTTTGTTGAGAAATATAATTTCCGGCTTCTCTAGAAGTTCTTCATTATACTCTTTGAACTCTTTGCGTACCGTGTCGTAGGCCGCAATGGGATCGTGAACCGTGATATCTATGCAGTGTACGAGGATCTTTGTTTTCTCTATATGCTTTAGGAATTTGATGCCAAGCCCCACTCCTTGAGAGGCGCCTTCGATAAGGCCTGGGATATCCGCTATCGCATGTTTGCCAAACATACCGATGTTTGGTTCAAGGGTGGTAAATGGATACGCACCGATAGCAGGTGTAGCGTTGGTGAGCACGGCAAGGAGACTGCTTTTTCCGGCATTGGGAAGTCCAATGAGTCCGATTTCAGCTATAATACGAAGTTCTAAGTGAAAAGTTTTTGATTCTCCTGTGACCCCGAGTTCTCTATTTTTAGGCGACTGATTAGTAGCTGATTTAAATTTAAAATTACCAAAACCTCCTATGCCTCCGCGAGCCATCAGAATTGGCTTTTTTACACTTTCTATTTCTATACTGTCGCCTGAATCGACATTTGTAATACGAGTGCCCAGGGGCACAAAGACGATGATGTGTTGCGCATTTCTTCCGAATCCATTATGTTTCGTGCCATTGCCGCCATTTTCCGCTTTAATTGTTTTTTTATAACGAAATTCCCGAAGATCATTTACATTTGGAGAGCCTTGAAAGGATACATCACCGCCATTTCCACCATTGCCGCCATCCGGACCACCGTGAGCTGTCATGGCATCGCGTCTGAATGTTGCCGCGCCATCGCCTCCATCCCCGGCTTTTATCACAAGCGTAACGTTATCAATAAGCATGAAGTCATTGTACCATTTGCGTGGGGTAAGTCAGCGGTCA
>CAYIXE010000118.1:0-2225 GCA_964367095.1 uncultured Gammaproteobacteria bacterium
CGAATCTTTAAACTGTGAATTGACAACATCAAGCCACACAATGTCTTTTTCTTTACGAAACCAAGTTTCCTGTCGTTTGGCATACGCACATTCATCCTTTGTCCACAAATCTATAACCTTTTCCTTGGTCAAATCACCTCGAAGATAGCTAAAAAGATGAGAAAGTCCAAGCGTTGAATATGAAGGCAGCTGTTTATCAAAAATATCAACGAACAGTCGTGCTTCTTGTACTGCGCAAGAATTCATACGATCGATCACTCGCTGTCTGATGCGTTCTCTTTGTGAATCTTCGTCACTTTTTAACCCAATGCGCAACAGGTCAAACGACGGCTCTACATTTTTAAACGTATCGTGTGTTACTTTCCATAATCCTACTTCGATTGCGCGGATGAGTCGGCGCGGATTAAAAAGATCGGAGTGATTCATGGAAAAAAATTTCTGGCTATCGATTTTCTGTAGACGAATCTTTAGCATATCTACATCTTCTTTCTCCAATTCCTGGCGTAGCACTGCATTTCGTGGAATATCAATTGTGTCTATAGATTTTATGAATGATGAAATATAAAGCCCAGTACCACCAATAACAATGGGAAACTTTTTATTCCTTTGCGTTATTATAGAAATAGCCTTTTTCGCGGCACGCGCATATACTGATACGCTGCATTCCTCATCAATTTTGACCAAATCATACAACCATATGGGAATATTCTTGATTGAGTACGTCACAAGATCATCAATAACTACTGATTGTTGTCCTTTTGCAATATCTTTTCCGGATATACAATCTAACTCTTTATAGACCTGACGCGAATCAGCGGAAAGTATTTCTCCATCAAATTTTTTGGCGATTTGCACACCAACTGCAGTCTTTCCTGTCGCTGTTGCACCACAAATAACGAGAAGTTTTTGCATGTTACTTTGATTTTGCAATTGTATACGTTCCAAGACGCAAATTTGTTTTGTTTATGAGCTCCTCAAGGATTGCCCACCGTCTTTTCTTTTCTTCATGAGTAACATTATCGGAATATACTCTGTGTGCCGCGGTCATTGGCCTGTCAGAATACATCGCGACATACGCTTTGGTAAATCCCACTTCTTTGGCAAGACGCACTGTCTCTTCAAACTGTGTTTTTGTTTCTCCAGGAAATCCGACAATAATGTCCGTGCCAATGGTAATTTCAGGAATTTTTTTCTTAAGAATTTTCACCAACGATACATATTCATCTCGTGTGTACCACCGATTCATGCGCTTTAACACCGTATCGTCTCCCGCTTGCACAGGAAGATGGAGATGACGGGAAATTTTTGGAGTTTTTGCCATGACCTCAATAAGCTCGTCTGAAAAATCCCATGGATTACTTGAAATGAAATCAATCATGGTTATACCTTCAATCTTTGCGATTTCTTCAAGCAACATTGGAAACAATGTTGGGATACGAAGGCGTCCTAAATGTTTGACATACACGGGTTTTATTTTTTTACTATTATATTCATGTGTCAAATCCGATCCATAGGAATTGACGTTTTGACCAACTAATGTGACATACGTTTTACCTTCTCTGACCAGTGATTTACATTCTGCAATAATCTCTTCAAACGGCCTACTCATTTCTCTCCCTCTGGTAAAAGGGACGACGCAAAATGTGCAAAAATTGTTACACCCATTGGTGATTGGCACTAACGCACGATTGCCTGTAGTACGAATAGGGGCAAAATCAAATCCCACTTCTTCAATAGGCAAAAATTCATCGACACTTGGCATTTTTTTATGCAAGATTGCGAGCATTTTTCCCGTTTTTTCTCGTGCAGCCATGCCAACCATACAACCAGTGACGACAATTTTGACTTTGCGGCCTTTTTGCTTTTCTAATGATAAATTATGCACTAATCCATACACCCGATGTTCTGCTGCTGCACGAATCATGCAGGTATTAATGATGACATCATCTGCCCCCTTCATAGTTTTTGAACGCGTAAACCCGCGCGACTGATAGAGTGCCGCCACCCGTTCACTATCCGCTTCATTCGCGGCGCAACCGAAGGTTTTTACAAAAAATTTCATTGACCTGTATTGTATCAAACAGGCATGTGTAAAGGAATTTAAAGGAGTTTAAGGGAGCTTACAAAAATAATATTATTTTACTAACTATAGCGCTATCATGTTTTAAAAGGCTATGACTTGTTTTTTCTGTTGATAAATTCACCGTTGCACTGAATGGTGGGAG
>CAYIXE010000119.1:0-2088 GCA_964367095.1 uncultured Gammaproteobacteria bacterium
TTTACCGGCGGCAGTAAATTTGTGCAAGGCTCAGCAGACCAGCGTATACAGGTGGCTGTAAAGACTATGAGTGCCTTGACACCGAAGCTAAATGAGATGGCCATAGCGGTCGAAATGATGCGAAAGGAATTAGATCAAATAGATCCTAATCGGTACCCTGTAAAAGTTGGCAAAACGGTAATTCGCGAGAAACTTATCGTGGGCAAAGAAGTGATTGATAATGCAGCAAACCTTTTTGTAAACGCCCAACCGCTTCTTAAAAGTTTACCAAGTATGTTGGGTGAGCCGGAGATGAAGCGATATCTTATTCTTTTTCAAAATGATAAGGAATTGCGATCCACAGGAGGATTTCTCACCGCGTATGCACAGTTTCGATTTGATAAAGGAAAGATCACCTTAGAGTTATCGGATGACATTTATTCTTTAGATAGTGCCCTCAAAAAAAAGTTCGAAGCCCCAAGAGAGGTTTTGACTTTTCATAAAGGGGTTTACGAGTTGCATATTCGCGATAGCAATTTAAATCCGGACTTTAAAGTGTCGATGCAGCAGTTTGAAAAAATGTATGATACCGCGGCCGGAAAAGAAAAGATCGACGGCATTATTGCTCTGGATACGCACGTACTGGTGGAAGCATTAAAGATATTGGGTCCTGAGACTATTGGGGGACGTGTATTCTCTGCGGATATTGATAAGCGCTGTGATTGTCCACGCGCAGTGTATGAATTAGAAGATTATTCTACCAGACCGGTCAATTATGTACGAACCGCGCGAAAAGATGTGATAGGTACACTTATGCAGCTTTTGATGCAAAAAGCTCTGGGAGTATCACCGTCGCAGTATTGGGGCAAACTTTTTCAGATGTTATTGTCTGAAATTAATCAAAAACATGTGCTGACGTATTTCCATGATGAGACGACCCAAATTGCCGCTGAGAGCTTTAACATGGCAGGTCGGATCATGGTGGGTAAAGAGGTTGCCAGTATTTTAAAGTACGAAGAAGGAAATGGTTGGGATTATATCCATGTCAACAACTCCAATATGGCAGGAGCCAAATCCAATATGTTCGTGAGAGAAAAAATTACGAAAGACAGCACGATAAACGCTGATGGAACTGTGACGACAAAGCTATCTATCGATTATAAAAATCCATATCAGGGAAGCGATTGCGGTTTGGAAAGCGGCGGGCTTTGCTTGAACGCACCGCTTAGAAACTGGGTGAGAGTCTATACGCCGGCCGGCAGCACGCTCGTTGAGAGTAAAGGTGTCCAATCCCCAAAGGATAATAAAGCCGCTACCATGGACACATTTACCGATTTAAACAAAACATATTTTGAAGGATTTTTAATCGTTAATCCTATGGGGACTGCGCGATTGGAGTTGACCTACACGTCACCGGTAAAATCAGCTGATGGCAAGTACAGACTTCTTATCCAAAAACAGCCGGGCACTGATGGTCAGGAGTGGATTATGAAGATGAATGGCAAAGATAAGAAGAAATTTATTTTAGACGCTGATACAGAAGTTGTTCTGTAAGCCCATGTATCGCGGATCCCACAAATTATATTCGATAGACGCAATTGTTCTCTCGCGAAAAAATTATGGAGAGGCAGACCGCATCGTCACCGTATTTTCCAAAGAGTTTGGTAAATTGCGGCTTATCGCAAAAGGCATACGACGGATAACCAGTAAACGTGCGCCGCATCTTGAGATATTTACGCGTCTGACGTGTTTGGTTCATAAAGGAAAAACCATGGATAGTATTACAGAAGTGACGTCTTTAGAGTCGTATCCTCTTATAAGAAACGAATTGGAGCGCGTGAGTATGGCGTATTTGCTTTGTGAGCTTGTCGATACATTGCTCGGCGAAAAGCAGGAGCATAGAGATGTGTATGCGCTTTTAATGAAAGGGTTTGAAGATATCGGAAATGCATTGGGGAATTCGTTGTATACCATTAGCCGAGAATTTGCCCAACAACTTCTGTGGACATTAGGATTTTTGCCCAAAGGGCAAGTATTGGAGGGAAAAAAGCTTCTTGATTTTATTGAGGATATTACTGAACGTCGACTAAAGTCGGCAAAGCTTATACG
>CAYIXE010000120.1:0-2073 GCA_964367095.1 uncultured Gammaproteobacteria bacterium
CAATTGTACTGTCCCTGAATTTCATTTGTCAATTTGATAAGATGAAATGAGTCATGAAATTGCACACGTATATCCTCATCATTGTTTTTTTGCTTTCGGCATCTTTCAATACAGTGAGCGCTGAACCGCCTCCGGCGCAAAAATTGCCAAACATAAACGGAGCGCTTACTGATTATGCCGAGACAAAATTTGGCGGCACGGAAGCTATCGACATATTCGCAGGCACCACCTTTGGTTTCGAGCTTCAAGACATTATCTTGCCTATTTACAAAAAGGCACAACAAATCGCTGCTCCGGACTTTAAACCGCTCGGCATCGGTACCATGCAAACATTTAACAAATATCTTATTTCTGATGCGTTCACCGATAAAATCATCCACTACAGCGACATAAACGAAAATATAGCCACCACCATCTTCTGTGCAGTAATACGAAATAGATCCAAATATGGAAAAAATGCGCTCACGATTACAAAATCCGGCGTCCAAAAGTCATCCAATTTTGAAGACTCACAAGAAGCATTTGAAAATCTTCGTACGTCAAACTCTATAATTGGATTAAGTGAAGTAACTCCAAATAAAGAAGGATTTCTCGATTTTAATCTCCCATCGATGTATCACCCTCCAGGAACTGCAAAATGCGGCAAACAATATACATCTGAGGAGGACAAACCAGTAGAAAATGACGTCACAGAGCTCGCATCTTGGGGTGGGGGTACAGACACTGTGGATGTTACCAATTGTTGCGAAACATTATGGGATGAAATCATTAAATGGCTAGCAAATGGAGTAAAACAAGTCACCTATATCCTTAAAAAATTTTACCCCAGCTATGAGGCGGTGCTTACTGAAAACACGAGACCCAGTAACTTCGAACAGCTCGCGCACGCCGGCGATGCGAATGAAAAAGACGTAGACAATGCCGCAGATGAAGAAACGAAAAAATTAGCAAAATCGCGGGGACTCGCCTTTGCATACCTACCGGAAGAAAAAAGCACTGACCCCAATGAACACGCAGGGAAAACAGAGTACTCATATAATATAAAAAGTATATCGCTTAAAGGAAACGACGTTTTTGACGGTGAAAATGGTGGTATCGAGCATCCGTGGCTTTTGGTCAATAATGCCAAATTTCGCACGTGTCAAATGGCGCGAAGTGTCGTCCCCGACGGATTGTCCACGGGAAAATCTATCGGTGACGGATCAAAAGGAGACATCGTTCTTGATGAAAAATGTCCGGAGGCAACGCCGACACCGCCAGCACAATGCCCGATAGATATTATCGAAAAAGGCCTCGTCAAAACCAGCCCTTTGTGTAGTCTAAAAAATACTGGCGCATACACATCCTCAAACACGTATTTGACTGATTTAGAAAAAAGCTCACTGAAAAACGGCATCCCACCACTCATGAAAAAAGTTCTCGATGCAGCAGGAGCTGCATATAATGTACCGGCTTCGTTACTTCTAGGCACAATGTTAGAAGAAGGATCGTTTGAGCATGCGGGAACGTGGGATTGGACAGATGAAACAGTAAAAAAATATAGCGATTGTACGGTAAAAGATCCCATGCCTAGCTGCAGAACCTTTGCTGATGACACATCGGAAGGAGCGACTGGTCCGTTTGGATATATTACTAATTGGTGGCAAAACTATATCGAAACAGGTGGTCCATACAAAGCATATGAAAATGATCCAGCATGGAAAGATGCGCTCTCAAAAGCAAAGCCTAACTTTAATGAATGTAATTTCACTGACGCAGCGTTCACCGCAGCGCGCGAACTTGGTGAGGACCAAGATCATTATCAAAAAGCATACGACCCCATAGCACCAATAATTTGTAACATAGGTGGAACCACATATAATACGTTTGTTGAGAGTGTCGCAAATTCATGTACGGATTGGAACGCAGATCGTGTTGCCATGGCACGTATGCAATACGGAGATCGTACCTGCACAGAAGGCGTTAACAGAATGGTAAAAACGTACAAAGGATTCTAAGGAGTAATAAATTATCTCCTTATGTAAACTGACTTCTCAATTTTCGGGAGTTTCTGATTTCTCAGTTTTCGTTTGA
>CAYIXE010000121.1:0-2072 GCA_964367095.1 uncultured Gammaproteobacteria bacterium
GAGCGGATGAAGGGAATCCCACTTCGCCCTTCGGGCTACGAAGGGACGCAGTCGAACCCTCAAGAGCGGGCGAAGGGAATCGGACCCTCTTCCTATCCTTGGGAAGGATATATACTACCAGTGTACTACGCCCGCGCGCCACAATAAATCATACCATGAGATGGTATAGTTATGAACTATTTGGTTTTCAAAAAAAAGCTTATGGCAATTGCAGTACGTTTCCGGCATGGATGACGTTGGCATCGTCAAGCTTATTAAGGCTCGCGATTTCGGTCCATCTGTACCCAGTTCCGTACGTCTTTACTGAAATACTCCAGAGTGTGTCGCCTTTGGCTACTGTGTATTTATTGTTTTCCGGCTTTTTGACTTCGATCGCTGATGATGATGTCTGGCCTACTGGCATACGCTTTTCGACTTTTGGAATAGTAAGCGTTTGTCCGACTTCTAGAGCGTCAGCATTGGAAAGTTTATTGACCTCTGCGATATCCACCCAGTTGTACCCGCTTTGAAAATACGTATCAGAAATTTTCCACAATGACTCACCTTCTACGACAGTATGAGTCGTAGGGAGTGATGATTGCTCTTTTTTCACTTCTTCTTGTTTTTTGACTTCAGAAGCTGTTTGAACACCCTTGTTTTTGACGTAATTAACCACAAGTATTGTGGTGACTACGACGACAGCGATGCCTAAAAATAGGGAGACCATACTATCTGAATTTTTGAGATATTTTTTGATTTGTTCGTTCATGTTCCTCCTTTCTAGGCAGAAGTAGAGTTTGGGGGGCAGAGCTCTGTTCTTATTATCCGCATATTATCATTCGGTTCACTCATATGCAACGCTTTGCGGGGCATTGTGCATAGGTTTACTATTCGTAGCGTAGGGGAAACCAACGTCTCTCCTTCGCGAGTTCTTCGGGCCGTGCCCGCCGTAGCTCGCTTTGGCGAGCGAAGGCGGGACCGAGCGGACTCGAACCGCCGACCTCCTCCTTGACAGGGAGGCGCTCTAACCAGGCTGAGCTACGATCCCATTCTGGGACAAAACCTTACGGTTTTTTCCCAACGATTTTCCCTTATAGGTGTTGCAAGCTATTCACTCGCATGCGTCACGCTTGCAACAAATTTTAACCTTCTTATCCCTTGGTTATCTGGCTTTGTCATGGCCACACAATGGATGTGGAATGATTATAAAATATAATTGAGCTCATAACAATGGTGTGTTAGCATAATGATAATTACACTATGACAAATCAAGAACTGGCCGTGCTTCTTAAAAAAGTATCAGCGGCATACCAAATATTGGGAGAAAATAGATTTCGTATCATAGCCTATGACAAGGCGGCAGATAGCATTGAGCATCTTACCATGGATATTAAAGACTATTGGATTGCGGGAACATTGGGTGAGATAGCAGGGGTTGGAAAAACCATCGCCGAGCATATAGATGAAATTTTAAAAACTGGGAAGAATAGACATTGGGATTCTGTCTTTGCCAAAGTCCCAGAAGCAGTGTTTCCGCTTTTGTTCGTCCCCGGCATAGGGCCAAAAAAAGCGTATGCGTTGGTCACGATTCTTAGGTTACAAAATGAGAAATCAGCAGTTACTGATCTAGAAAAGGCAGCCAAAGCGGGAAAGATTGAGCCGCTTGATGGGTTCGGCAAACGATCGCAAGATGTCATTCTTGAAGCCATAAGCGCGTTTAAGAAGGGTCAGATTAAGGAAAACCGTATGCCGTTGCCGTATGCAGACGTGGTCGCGACAGAAGTTATGGAGTATGTTGCCAAAGCAGGAGGATGTGAAAAGATTGATGTACTCGGAAGTCTTCGGCGTAAAGTGGCCACGATTGGTGATATCGATATAGCTGTAGCCACGAATGATCCTGATAAGATTATTGAACGTTTTATTTCGTTTCCGCATCAAAAACTTATAGAGCAAGGTCCAAGCGGAGCAACGTTGCTACTTGCCAATGGCAAACAAGTTGATTTACGAGTGCAGTCTCCAAAGGCGTATGGCGCGATGCTCCAGTACTTTACAGGCTCTAAACAACACAACATTGCACTTCGGGAGTATGCGTT
>CAYIXE010000122.1:0-2069 GCA_964367095.1 uncultured Gammaproteobacteria bacterium
GGATTTTATGTCTCTGGAAAGCGTTTCAAGGCGAAATGTATAAAGTTCCTTACGTTGGCAACATGGCAGAGAAACAATTGGCAAAGATGGCAAAATAGTTGTTTCATGTATTCAATAGACGTGAACAACTCGTGGTGCATGTGGGTTGTTCACGTTTTTTTGAACAGGTAAGAAAATATGCGCCCGACGCTCCGGTATATGGCGTCGTGCATAACACCTTCTAAACCGATTCCACATTTTTTAAATAAAAAAATGTATACTCGATAAGAAGGAGTAACATGAAAATAATAGTCGGACTCGGAAATCCCGGTGAAAAATATACGGACACACGTCACAACATAGGATTTATGGTGGTTGACAAGCTCGCGTTAGAACTGGGACTCAGGAAAACTGACGGGTGGCAAAAAAGCAAAGCACTCTCTTGTGAAATAATCAAATTTGCCGATGTGCTGCTTGTGAAACCACAAACATTTGTCAATGGTAGCGGTACGGCTGTTTCAAAGGTAATTCAGTTTTATAAAGGAAATATTGAAGATGTGTGGGTGATCCATGATGATCTTGATTTGCCCATGGGAAAAATTCGCATACGCGTTGGAGGCGGCACAGCAGGACACAATGGCGTTGAATCAATTATTGCATTGATAAAATCTGATAAGTTTGTCCGTTTCAGATTGGGTATTGGACGAGGGACAGTTGAGACAGAAGGAAATACCGAAAAACATATGCATCAATCGTCTGTCATAAAATATGTGTTATCCCGATTTGGTAGAAGTGAAGCGGGAAATTTACGACATTTGGTAAAAAAGGGTATGGAGGCAGTACGAACCGGACTTATAGAGGGCATTGATAAAGCGATGAATAAATTTAATTGACAATGCAAACTATTGGATCAATTTTACAAACCTTTAATCCTATCGAGGATAAATATATTTCTCGTGAATTTCAGGCGTATGGCGTGTTTCTTTCTGAAATACTTGATGATTATAAACATAAATCACTCTATATTCGTTTGGCAAAGACGGTCCCACGGGCAATACTTGAGAAAGCACTGTCGTTTGTAAAGGACAGTAAAGCCAGAAATAAAGCACGACTTTTTATGTGGAAAATGAAAGAATTGAGAAAGCCAATATAATTTGTATGGATAAAGTACGAAACATAATAAAGAGGAAACCTCTATTATTCTTTATCACGTCGGCCGCGTACATTACCGCCGTATCACTTTTTAAGTGGGGAATACATCCGACGCTTGACACAGCGTGGTTTATGATCGGCGGGTTTATTGGAATTTATTTTTTGGATGTTGCTGAGGATTTTTTTGCCCTTCATTCGTCACCGTTTCGCTCTGTGTTGTTTATGGGGGCGTATGCTATCGTAAGTTTTTTTATTACGACATCATCAAGTATCGCGTTGGCAAGAGGGCTTGTTCTTTCCCTTTATTTGCAATTGCTTCTTTGGCAAGTGGGTGAGTGGCGCCTGACAGGAAGCGACGCTTCATGGTACAAATTGGTCGCTGATGCGGTACCCAAACGCACACAAGAGTGGCTACTCTTTGGATTTATCGTGTTATTTATTATCGAAACATATTTATTTATTCGGTGAAGCATCGCATGGTTTACATCTCTTGCAAGAGTGATGAAACCAGCGTATCGTAAAAACATGGTTAAAACCCGCGCCACCAAATTGGTTTCAGCTTCGTCGCTTGATTCTATTTATCAATTGTGGGGTTGGATTGTCATCGTATGGGCGCTGTATCGATATTTTTTTCACCTTCCCGAATGGGCAGATGAATTTATTTTTAAGCCTTTTGTGTTTTTATTTCCTGTGATTTGGTACGTACGAACGCGTGAAAAGCGCACCTTTGCGTCCATAGGAATTACGACCAAGAATATATTTACCAGTATCTATATTGGCCTAGGAATTGGTTTTTTGTTTGCGATTGAAGGGATTTTGGCAAACGTTTTAAAATATGGCAAGCTAGAGCTTTTCCCCAACACCGCGTTTGAACAGTACGGAATAGGAATGATGCTATTGTTATCTTTTGCTACTGCCGTTTCTGAAGAAGTATTAAG
>CAYIXE010000123.1:0-2008 GCA_964367095.1 uncultured Gammaproteobacteria bacterium
AAATGATTGATACGCTGGAAGAGAAAAAAGAAGAAGTTACTCAGGCCACTGTGGAGCATGTCGATCAAGCATTGGCACACATAGAAGAATTACAAAAGCAAGGCGTCGAGACTACAGCAAACCTTCGAAAAAAGATCTTCAAGAATCTTCCAAAGAAGTCATAGTTATTTTTTGTTATATAATCAACGTATATGTATCGATTTAGTAGTCGCGTGACGGATGTTCCAAATTCTGGCATTGGGTATATGATGCGGTATGCATCAAAGTACAAAGACACTGTATCGTTAGGACAGGGGACGCCGCTTTTTTCAACTCCCCAGTTTATTTACGATACACTTCATGAACGATCCAAGATAGAACCAGAGCTTGGCATGTATTCGGATACGAAAGTTGCGATTGAGAATGATCTTTTAACTCTTATCATGGCGCAGATGGAAGTAGATTATGGATTTTGTCCTGAATTAAGTGAGCTGTATCTTACCGTGGGAGGCATTGGAGCATTATATTCCGCATTGATGGTATTAGTACAGAAAGGGGATGAAGTAATATATTTTGATCCGAGTTATCCTCTGCACTTATCTCAAATTCACCTTACACAAGCGTCGCCTGTGTTTGTGTCGTATAAGGAAGAAGATGGGTGGTCAATAAATTTGGCGAAGTTAGAAAAGTCTATAACGAACAAAACGCGGGTAATTATTCTAACAAATCCAAATAATCCGACTGGGTCAGTTCTCTCAAAATCTGAAGTGCGAGAGCTTGCAGATATCGTTATTAAACATGATTTGATACTCATTCTTGATGAGGCATATTATTTTCTTACCTACGAGAAAAAAATATTTAGCCCTATGCAACTTTCTGATTTACGAAGTCATATAGTTCTTTGTAGAAGTTTTTCTAAGGAATATGCTATGACTGGGTGGCGTATAGGATATGCTTATGCCGAACCGGAAATAATTGAGAAAATAAAAAGCGTGCATATTTATTTTAGCGTTTGTCCTCCGACGCCGTCGATTGTCGCTGCGACCATTGCCATGGCTGACCCGCGAGGGAAAATAGCGATGGAAGGATTTAAGAAAAAATTTGTGGAAAGTCGTGCCGCCATTTGTGATCGACTCGATCGGTTACCGAAATTATTTGCGTATCATCCACCTGATGGAGCGTATTACGCTTTTCCAAAATACTTGGGATTTGATTTGTCTGCCATGGATTTTGCGAAACTACTTATAGACGAAGCGAAAGTTATAACGATTGCAGGTGGCAGTATGGGACCAGCGGGAGCAGGACATGTTCGCATGTCATTTGCTGCTGACGCCTCAATTATCCACGCAGCTTTTGATCGGATAGATATATTTGCAAAGAAGCACAATTTGTTTTAAGGTAAAATATATTATAATTAATATATATGAATTATTGTTACCATGTTTCGAAACATAGTAACACAAAAGTTGTATGACACAAATTTCGAAAAATCCTCTTAATAAGGAAATTGAAAAAAGAGTTTATGAAGTGTTGATGGAAAGTATCGCTTCAGTAAGATCACATGATGCTGTTAGTCAATTGCTTGATGATTTACTCTCTCCAACTGAACGCCTCATGATCGCGAAACGGTTATCCATAGCATTTCTTTTATTTAAAAAATATGACCAGCGAACGATTTCAAAATGGCTGAAAGTGAGTCTTGGTACGATAAATAAGGTGAGTTTGGCTATGCAGATTGGGAAAGGCGGATATCTTATGATTATCAAATCAATTATAAGCAAAGAAGAGTTGAAAGGATTTATTGAGAAAATTGAATTGACGTTTGCTACATTGTTGTTGTTGCCCAAAAATGACCGGAGGCGTTGGAATCAAGAGTTGTGGGATAAAAAGATTGGTGATTTAAAGAGTAAAAAGCCATTTTAGACTTCATTGGGTTATAGAAAATTAGTTTATTAATTGTTACTATGTTTCGAAACGGCTAAATAGACAATAAGTGTTGGTGATTTAGACCTCTTTTGTTTTCCTACAG
>CAYIXE010000124.1:0-1967 GCA_964367095.1 uncultured Gammaproteobacteria bacterium
GTCGAAATTGATAAAACGCAAAAGCAAACGTTTCTGTGCCCGTACCAAAGAGTATTGTTTTTGGCGAGCTTTTCCATGCGTTAATAGCGCCTTGCCAGACATATTTTCGGATAGTTCCTGATTCCGTGCCGCCGACCTCCAAAGCCGGGCCAGTGGGTTTGACATTTGGTGCGACTTCCTCCTTGGTTTGCGTGATGACTTTTTGAAGTCCTGAAAAGGTGACATAGCGATCAATCCCTGGAGTTCCCGTGCCGTTTATAAAAACTATTAATGCGAACAATAAATGAATGAGGATTGCGGGTGTTAAAAGGTCACTCCCTTGCTGCGCCCAGCGTAACTTTGTGAAGTTGGGGCCTTTGGCAAGGGGTGGCCTTATGAAATTAATAAAAAGTATTCCCCACAATACCACATCAGCTACTACAAAGCCTAAAAGTCCTGACCGACTGCGGGTAAAAAGAAGGGTGGTAAATAATAGAATGTTTACAAGAACCCAGAATGCAGAACTTAATGACCAGCGGGAATTCTGAGTTTTGAGTGCGAGTGCCATACTCAGCGGCAAGAGCGCTACCAAGTACGCCGCCAGCCAATTTGGTTGACCAAGAGTAGAAAATACGCGATTTTGTACATCCTGTACCCATAAATCTTTGTCAATTCCCAGGCGTTCAAGCACACCGTAGAGGGCGACCAGAGAGCCAGTTATCAGTGTTGCTTTCAGCAAATGAGTCTCATTGGTCCAATTCGTCTTATTGGACATATACGCGTAATACAAAACCACATACGAAATCACGCTCCACATCCCTCCGTTAAATCTCGAGTAATATCCAAACCAAGAGACATGGGGGTCTATAGAAAATAGTGTGCTGATAAGTTGTGATCCGACAAAGAGTGCGATTGGAATATCTAAAGGCGTTCGGCTAATCCGTATTTCTTTTTGCAGTATCATTTTGACAATCCACGAAGTAACAATCAGTGTTGTGATGATATATACGCCAATCATTTTATTAAATTCAAATAATTCATAATTCCATGGGGTTAAAAGCAGCGGCACGAGGGCAAAGAGAAGATAAAATCCTAATTTAATGATTCTATTGCACCAGCTGATCAGTGGTGACCCAATGGGGATTTTTGATTTTTTATCCATCTTCATAGAAAAGAGTATACCACGAGTGTATATCTTCGAAAATCGTTTATTTTGTGCTCCATGCTATAATTATCGGCTATGAAAGAAGAAATTAAGAGTGCATTACACTGGATGTCTCCCACGCCTTTGATGGAAGTCCTATAGGTGCTATGGTGCGTACTGTCGAGGTGATTACGGCTGATACGGTCGGTATCGTACTGTTTCAGTCATTTGGCGCCATAGACTGTGCGAGTCCCGTAGCCGGCCTAACATTTCTTTATATGATTGGACAGTTTGCTATCTGTCCTAAGCACGATGTTGAGCGTCTTAGCGGTTGGCGGGCAAAATTGAATATCCGTGGTCGTAGATCAGATCAGGATACAGAAATCGAGTAATATTCGATTATCCCAGTTCGCTATCAGAACCCTGTTATCAATATCCAGTAGCGACGGCGAGCGTGTGAAACCTTTTGAAATTTTAGAGCCATGGCTCTAAAAAATCAAAATGGAGGATGAATAATAACGTTATTCTAGAGAAAAATACGTGCGGTAGACCCCATCGTTTTCGATACTTTTCACTAACAAATATTGCACAGTAATATCGAGAAAGTAGAATTGTCTGAGATACTCAATTTCATCAAAGCAGGGGTAGGGGAAAAGATACACACTTTTTTGTATAGGATAAAACCCTAGATTTTGAAGTGTCAGTCGAAAATAATCACTCGTTTTGTGTTTTTCCTTTGGTATATCGTACATGACCATGCGCCATAATCCATCCCAGCGCTTTGGTTTGCGCAATGTTTCCGTAAATATCCGACAGTCCATGTACAATCATGGACATGACTAAT
>CAYIXE010000125.1:0-1944 GCA_964367095.1 uncultured Gammaproteobacteria bacterium
TACTGGAAAACCAAGTTTTCACGCTGAAAGCCACCGTTTATTTTACTTAAACTTTTGATTGGACCAATTTGTCTAATTCGGCTAATTTGATAAGCAATTTCGCCGCATCAGAGACAGGAATAATTCCAGTTTTTGAAAGCATCACACAGTGAACCTTGTTCACCCAAATGTCATATGGCAAAAGTGCCACATCAGCAGGCGGCACGCCGACCACATCACGACCTGCAGTAAATGCTATAACTGCTTCTGTGGGATTCTGGCTAAATGCCGCGCCCCAAAGTTTGTTTGTTTGTTTTGTTTTCATATGTTTTTATATTTTAGCCTCGGAAGGCCTGGCCTTTTGAGGCTAATTTTTTGTACTACTCATTTCTTACCATCATCCACCTACGCTCATGTTCAGTTCGCACAAATCCCAGTAGAACGCTCGCCTTGTTACCATATCCGCCCTGCCTTTCTGCTCACCTTTTCAGAACTATTCGTTCACGGCTCGCAGAGCGGCTATAGGCGGATTTGTGGCTCGTAAGCCCCGCCCTGGCGGGGCTACGAATCCACGAAAAAACCGTCCGCTCGGATCTCTCCCGGTAAAGACCGAGAGAAGTCCGATAGGACGGTTCAAAAACCATGGTGCCACCTATCTTCGCAACTCGTTTGTAGAAACAAATAATCTCGCTGTATTATGCTCAGAATAATTCTACGAATTTTCTGAGTAAACCTTGACAGCGAGCGAGTTGCCTCGTTTATGTTTCTTACTTTCCTTCGACAAGCTCAGGATTTCTTCAGAAACTGCCTCCCCATCTCGAATGGATCACAGGCTATTCAATTGTTGCAATACTTTACTACAGGACTTTTTGAATGTCAAGAGGTCAAACCATAAATTACTATGTCAATATTTTACTATCCTATAAGTAGTCCATTTGCAAAGGGTATATCAAGAATATACAATACCACTGTATGCATATCTGGGACTACCGAGAAAAGGATTTAAAGAAAAGTGCGTGGGGCAGACGCTATATATTGGAAAATATGATTAATATGGGACCGGGTCGTAAGAAAATCTCACTTAAAGCGGTAAAAAAATACTGGAATGATCTCAATATTGATCCGCTGCGCAGACGGCTGCTGCAATTATTGATATGGAGGAAATAACCAGTACACATTTTACCAGGATTCAAACAAAGGCTCTGACATTTTTTGCCGCAGATCCCTATATCACATCCTCTTTTTATCTTACCGGCGGCACGGCGCTCTCTGCATGTTACCTGAATCATAGAGAATCCGAAGACATTGATTTATTTTCTTTGCACAAAGTCGATGAAACGATAGCATTTCCGCTTATCCAGCGCCTTGCTCACGTATCGAAAGCGACTCTCCAATATGCAAAAGTCTCAGAATGTCATCGATTTGACCTAGTGCTGCCCAAAAATATCAAACTCAAAATTGATCTTAATTATTATCCCTATCCTCATATAGAGCCGACAATGTCATGGCACGGTCTTTCTGTCGATAGTATCGCGGATATTGCGGTAAACAAAATACTCACAATCACGCAACGGACCACATCTAAAGATTACGTTGATTTATATTTTCTCTTAAAGAAATATACATTCTGGGATCTGATGCCTGCAGTCAAACACAAATTTGGCATGGATATAGACCCATTTTATCTTTCATCCATCCTTGCACAAATCGAGACACTCGATACTCTCCCCATCATGAAGAAAAAACTGACACTTGAAACTCTCAAGAAATTTTTCCTCGGCGAAGCCAAAAAATTAGCGATGACGATGGTGAGGCCATGAAGCGTACTATAAGATACTTTCCCCGCTTTGGACCATCTGGCGTATCTAGTACTCATTTGCACGTCTCATTCCTTCTTTTTCCCGTACTTTCAGTTTAAGTAAAATAAACGGTGGCTTTCAGCGTGAAAACTTGGTTTTCCAGTAG
>CAYIXE010000126.1:0-1863 GCA_964367095.1 uncultured Gammaproteobacteria bacterium
GCATGGATGTAAACTAATCACGAGCGATGAGAAATTTTGCAAAAAAACGAAATTTACATTCGTGCAACTTCTCGACACCGTGGTATAAAACGCGTATCATTTGGGCATGTCTCCAAGGAAAATTATTGTAGGATTTGATTTTGATGGGGTGATAGCGTATAACCCCGCTAGGCTCGCGCGACTTCCAATTTCGTTTGTTAAAAAATATATATTGGGAATTGAAAAGGTAAGCTTCTTTGTCCCACAAACCCCACTTCAACAATCTTTGTGGGCTCTGGCGCATGAAACCAGTGTATTTCCGGCACTCGGCGTTTCCTTTCTTCGTCGATTGACGAAAGAAAAAAAGATTGAGGCGCATCTTGTAACCGGACGATTTGGATTTTTAGAAGATCATCTTTTACGATTTCTTAATCGCTGGGATTTACTATCGTGCTTTACCAGTATTACTCTCAACAAAAAAAATGAACAACCTCATCTGTTTAAAGAGCGTATTGTGCGTCAAAAACGATTTGCCTATTTTGTAGAGGATAACTGGGATATCGTTAATCATTTAGTAGTAAATAAAGTTCCTGCAAAAATTCACTGGATATATAACGTATTTGATCGGGCAAGAGTATATAGCCATAAATATCCCTATTTACAAAAATCGTTAGAGCGTATAATCGCGCCATGAATATTCTTTGTTCTATTACCTATTTTGATCCATACGTTTCCGGCTTGTCTATTTATGCCAAACGATTGGCTGAAGGATTAAAAGCCAAAGGCGATAAGGTGACGATTCTTACTATGTCTGGCCAAGCCAGATCTCGCTCTGCGAGACGCGCAGAAGTTATAGTGGCAAAGTCGTTTTTAAAAATCCATAAAGGGTTTTTGTCTTTCGATTGGATGGTGAAATCTTGGCAACAGGTACGATTACATGACGTACTCATCGTGCACTTGCCGCAAGTTGAAGGATGGATACCTGCGTTGTTTGCGCGGCTATTGGGGAAGCGAGTTATCTCAATTTATCATTGTGAAGTCGTTCTTCCCAACGGATTATTTAATTTAATTGTTCAAACCATCTTAGAAATTGCAAACACAGTTACATTATTACTTTCGCATGTCGTTGTCACCTATACCAAAGATTATGCGGATCATTCAAGACTGCTTCGATTGGTAAAACATAAAGTTATAGCAATCTATCCTCCCATCCTTATGCCGAAAGTGTCAAAAAGTCTTGTATTGAAATATAAAAAACAGATTGGGAAAAGTGATGTGGTAATCGGTGTAGCGGCACGGCTAGCCGCTGAAAAAGGGATAGAGTATTTGATACATGCGTTGCCGATACTTCAAAAAAAGTTGCCAAAACAAATAATAAAAATAGTACTTGCAGGGTCTATGAATCCAGTGGGGGAAGAGGTATACAAGATAAAAATTATGCAACTTGTGAAAAAATATAAAAAACAAATAGTGTTTTTGGGAGAAATTGCGCCCGATCAGATGGGATCTTTTTATGAATGTATTGATGTTTTGGTGATGCCGTCTATAAATAGCACTGAAGCCTTTGGGTTGGTTCAGGTGGAGGCAATGATGATGGGAGTACCAGTAGTAGCCTCTGATTTGCCCGGCGTGCGTGTGCCTGTGCAAAAAACAGGGATGGGTATAGTGGTGCCGATAAAAAATTCTCTCGTACTTTCTCAGGCAATCGTTGGTGTGATAATGAATCCATCGTTCTATAAAAAATCAGTGAAAGAAGTTACTCAAATATTTTCGTACAAACAGTTCTTTATGAAATTTCAACAATTTCTTCAAGCAAACAACTGAGAATTAGAGTTAAGTAAAGTTTCGTGTTGGTAAAAACGTTACTTTAGGCTGTTGTTTTGC
>CAYIXE010000127.1:0-1820 GCA_964367095.1 uncultured Gammaproteobacteria bacterium
TGAGACATGTCAAATACCTCTATCATTTCTTCCGTCGAAAAGATGTCCCGACCGTCAGGAAATGACCATGCCATACTCGCTAAATAATTTCGTATTGCTTCCGGCAAATATCCTTTTTTCCTATAATCCGACACCCACACGGGATTTTTGCGTTTACTCAGTTTACTCCGATCCGGATTACGAAGAACTGAGACATGTGCAATATTAGGAACATCCCATCCAAAAAATTTATAGAGTAAAATATGTTTCGGAGTTGATGGAATCCATTCTTCACCACGAATAATATGCGTAATGTTCATGACATGGTCATCCACGACCACTCCTAGATGATACGTGGGATATCCGTCTGATTTTAAAAGCACCTGATCATCAATCAGCTTGTTTTCAAACGAAATCTCTCCCCGTATTAGGTCTGTAAACGTGGTAACTCCTTTATCCGGCACGTTCATCCGGATTACAAACTTTTCTCCTTGTTCTACTCTTTTTTTTGATTCTTTTGGATCAAGCGATTTACATAACCCATCATACATAGAAGGCTGATGATGAGCTTCTTGATCTTTTCGCATACTTTCTAACCGATCAGACGTACAAAAACAATAATATGCATGACCTTTTTCGATAAGCTTCTCAGCATATTTTTTATACGAAGCTAACCGTTCTGACTGTCGATACGGCGCGTATGGACCACCAATATCCGGTCCTTCGCTATACGGGATATCTAACCATCTTAAAGAAGAAAGAATTTTTTGCTCTGACCCCTCTACAAGCCTACTACGATCAGTATCTTCAATGCGAATAATAAATTGCCCATTATGTTTTCGGGCTAAAACAGAATTGATAAGGGCCGTGTAGGCGTTTCCAATATGAAGATCCAGTCCTGTAGGCGACGGTGCAATTCTGGTTCTGACGTTCATACGATTGATTCTAACATCCTCGAACCGTATACTCAAAGGAGGACCATATTATTTCACTATGTCTCTTACCGAAACAGCATTTTATACTCGTCGAGCGATAAACTGGACTATTATTGGCGTAATCAGCTATGTAATCCTTCGAATGTTTTGGGGTGTCGCAACCATGATGTACCTTCAAATATTTCCACCCAAAGCGCCGCCTGCTAATCATGCATTTGGTAAGCTGCCGGCGTTGCGATTCCCTATACCCACGGCTTCCCCCTCAGGACAACTCATTTATCAACTTGAAACCATTGAAGGTTCAGTGCCGCAAGCGTCAGTATCTGCAAACGTCTACTTCATGCCAAAAACAGGATCCAACCTTTTGGCCCTTTCCAAAGCACAAGCTTTTGGCAAACGATTGGGATTTGGCACTACACCAGTTCCAGAACCTTCCAATAAAAATGTCTATCGGTTTGATGATCCTGCGTCACAATTGAGAAACCTTTGGTATGACATCATATCTACAAACTTTGTCCTGCGCTACTCATTTGAACAAGATGCAGGACTTTTCCTTGAGCGCTCTATCCCCTCCATATCCTCAGCGCAGCAAGAAGCCAAAAACCTGCTTCAAACGTACGGTTTGTACCCTCAAGACTTCATCGCAGGACCAGTGAAGGTCACCTATCTTAAAATTTCGGAAAGTAAACTCTCCCCTGTGGCAAGTCAAACTCAGGCAGACGCTGCACGTGTCGATTTTTTCCGACCAACGATTGCCAGCACGCCGATTCTTACTTCTGTCCCTAACGAAGCACCAATTTCTATAACATTGTCCGGCTCTAAAAACTCAAAAAAACGTATATTACAATTTATGTATACTTACTGGCCGATAGACTACCAGACCTCTGCAACCTACTCCTTAAAACA
>CAYIXE010000128.1:0-1541 GCA_964367095.1 uncultured Gammaproteobacteria bacterium
CTTGATGATATTCGCGCCTCAATCGATGCGAAGGAAATTCTTCACGGAGTATCGTTTACGGTAAAGCCGAAAGAGGTGCACGCCATCATGGGGCCAAACGGCAGCGGGAAATCAACACTCGCATCTGTTCTTTTGGGGCATCCGAGTTACGAGTGTAAAGGATCTATTCTTCTTGGAACAAAAAATTTGATAAAGTTGCCAGCAGATACACGCGCAAAGCTTGGGCTTTTTTTGGCGTTTCAGTCTCCCATTGCGATCCCCGGCGTATCGGTGATGAATCTATTGCGTACGGCGTATCAATCAATCCATAAACAAAAAGAATCTGGAAAGTTAAAATCAATACAAAATTCGGCACTTGCCAAACGTTTTGATGTGGGAGGCATGCCGATTGGTGAGTTTACATCGTATGTGAAAGAACAAGCGAAAATTCTTGATCTTGATCAATCATTTTTGTCGCGTGGTATTCACGATGGGTTTTCAGGAGGTGAGAAAAAAAAGCTTGAGATGCTGCAGGCGTTAGTTCTTAAGCCAAAATACGCAATATTTGATGAAATAGACACCGGTCTTGACGTCGATGCGCTAAAGGTTGTATCGACAGGCATATCAGAGCTCAAAACAAATGGCACAGGGGTTATCATCATTACGCATTACAATCGGATTCTCAAATATGTGACCCCTGATGTGGTTCATGTACTGGTTAACGGAGTGATAGTTAAAACCGGTACTGCAATTCTAGCCAAGCAAATAGAAAAAAGTGGATACCAAGAATACCTCAGGGAATGAGTTATGACCTCAAAAACTATCATCAACGATTCCTATAAATACGGTTTTCATGAGAAAGAAAATTATATTTTTAAGTCAAAAAAGGGCTTGGATGAAGAAGTCGTGGCGTCAATAAGTAGTCATAAAAATGAGCCTGTATGGATGAAAGAGATGCGGCTAAAATCTTACGCGACGTTTGTCCGAAAACCAATGCCTTTATTCGGTGCTGATTTATCGACTATTCATTTTGATGATATTTTCTATTATATAAAGCCCACACAAAATGTAGTGTCCAGTTGGGATGATATCCCTGCAGAAATCAAAAATACCTACGATAAAATTGGTATCCCAGAAGCCGAAAAAAAGTTTTTAGCAGGTGTGAGCGCCCAATATGAATGTCTCTCTGGCGATTCCCTTGTTTTTGGTGCGAGTGGAGTAGTGCCACTTCGGACTATTACAGCAGGGAATATTGTGTATAGTCTCGATGAACAATCAAAAAAACTTGTTAAACAAAAAGTGCTTGGCATAGTACATAAGGGTAATAAAAAAACGTATACAATAAAAGTTGCCGGAAGAAATTTAAGGTGTACAATTAATCACCCATTTTTGACTTTAAAATATGTGAAGCCTATTGGAAGAATTCGCGGTAAATTTACTGTGTCTTGGGAATATTTTCAGAATCTTCATGTAGGAGACTATATTAGTATTATAAAAGATATTCCCGACGACGGAGCTTCGTTTACGTTGCCCTCAATATCGTTTGAGAAATCCTATATAGG
>CAYIXE010000129.1:0-1535 GCA_964367095.1 uncultured Gammaproteobacteria bacterium
ATGTTATTTCATTTATGCATTGATAAAAGGGTTTCATATACCTTCCATTACATTGTTGCCATTCTTTATAATTACTGCGGCTCTTTATGCTGCCGGAACTATATTGTTTTTTCACGCTATTAAGAAAATAGAGGCGTCAGAGATGTCAATAATTGGTGGGATTGGGCCAATTGTTACCATCATAGCGTCAATGATTTTTCTTAAAGATACTCTCACGGTTACTCAACTTAGCGGCGTAGTTTGTATTTTAGCAGCAGTATTTCTTATAAATTACAAAAAAAATGGATTTGTGATAAATCAGGGCACTTGGCTTGCTCTTTTTGGTACATCATGTTACGGATTGGCAGTGATTTCTGATACTGTTATTATTCAAAGATTTGAAGTGGCCTCATTTATACCAATAGGAGCTGCAGGGTCAGTACTTATCATGATGTTTGCATATCCAAAAAAAATTACTCTAGTATTTCAATCGTTAGTAAAGGTGAATAAAAATTTATTACTATTTAGTCTGCTTTATGCGATAGGAGGCATTACGTTTTATTTTGCTATAGATTCTGGCGCGTTAGTAGGGCAAGTGAGTACTATTGCCCGTGCATCAATTATTCTTACCGTTATACTATCCACTATATTTTTGGGTGAGCGTACTTTTTTGATAAAAAAGTTATTTGGTGCAGTGCTTACGACTATCGGTGTTATACTCGTGTCGCAATAAAATATGAAAGACAAATATTCAGCTATATGGGTTTCGCATTCATCCATGAGTGATTACCTCAAGTGTCCTCGTGCGTATTATTTGCGAAACGTGTATAGAGATCCAAAGACCAATAAAAAAATTTCTGTGATAGAGCCGCCACTAGCCCTTGGTCAAGCGGTGCATGATACGATAGAAGGGTTATCAAAGCTGCCGGTTGATGAGCGTTTTGCTGTACCACTTTTGGATCGTTTAGAAAAATCATGGGCTCAGATTACAGGGCAAAAGGGCGGGTTTACCTCCAATGAACAAGAAGAAAAATATAAGATACGGGCAGTAGCCATGATTAAACGCGTTGATGAACATCGGGGACTACTTACCGCCAAAGCGATAAAGATACGGCAGGATCTTCCGTACTATTGGTTATCAGAAGAAGATAATATTATCCTTTGCGGTAAAATCGATTGGCTGGAGTATAACGAAGTCACTGATGCGGTGCGAATTGTCGACTTTAAGACGGGTAAGTCTGATGAAGACCCTGAGTCTTTGCAACTTCCTATTTATTATTTATTGGCGACACATACACAGACCAAGCCGATTACAGGGATCGCGTACTGGTACCTAGATCGAGATGATGAACCGATAGATCTGCCATTTCCGGATGCTGACGAATCATACAAGAGAGTTTTAGATATAGCCAAAAAGGTGGCGCTTGCGCGTAAATTAGGCCATTTCAAATGCAAAGAAGATGGATGTAGAGCATGCAGGCCGTACGAAATGGTACTATCAGGCCTTGCGACGAAGGTCGGGCAAAATAGTTTTGGTCAGGATCTCTACATTCTTC